>NZ_JASHCQ010000012.1:0-47301 GCF_047464035.1 Streptococcus mitis | reverse complement strand
CATATGAATCTTTCTAATGAGTTGTTTGGTCACTTTTCATTATAGATCTTATGGGACTTTTTTTCTACACAAAAATAGGCTCCATAAGATTCATAGGGGATTTACCCACTACAAATATTATAGAGCCTTTTTGTATTTCATAAACATTTCATATTTGGATTTTATAATAGTCTTACAAATATGGAGGTGACAAATGAATCCAATCCAAAGAGCTTGGGCTTATGTCAGCAGAAAACGACTGAGAAGTTTTATTTTATTTCTGATTTTATTGGTCCTCTTGGCTGGAATTTCAGCCTGTTTGACTCTGATGAAGTCCAACAAAACAGTGGAAACCAATCTTTACAAATCACTCAATACCTCTTTTTCTATTAAGAAGATAGAAAATGGTCAGACATTCAAGTTGTCAGATCTAGCATCTGTAAGCAAGATTAAGGGACTGGAAAATGTTTCTCCTGAACTCGAGATGGTCGCAAAACTGAAAGACAAGGAAGTAGTGAGTGGTGAGCAGAGCGTAGAACGTGATGATTTGTCAGCAGCGGACAAGAATTTGGTTAGCTTAACGGCTCTTGAGGATTCATCCAAGGATGTGACCTTTACTAGCTCGGCTTTCAACCTAAAAGAAGGGCGACACCTTCAAAAAGGGGATGCAAAGAAAATCATCATCCACGAAGAGTTGGCTAAGAAGAATGGTCTTTCGCTTCATGACAAGATTCGCTTGGATGCTGGACAGTCAGAATCTGGAAAAGGGCAAACAGTAGAGTTTGAGATTGTTGGCATCTTTTCTGGTAAAAAACAAGAAAAATTTACAGGCTTGTCTTCTGACTTCAGTGAAAATCAAGTCTTTACAGACTATGAAAGTAGCCAAAGCCTTTTGGGAAATGGTGAATCTCTAGTCAGTGCAGCGCGCTTTTATGTAGAAAATCCTAAGGAAATGGACGAACTCATGAAGCAGGTAGAAAACTTGGCCTTGGGAAATCAAGGCTACCAAGTTGAGAAGGAAAATAAGGCTTTTGAACAAATCAAAGACTCGGTTGCTACCTTCCAAACCTTCCTAACCATCTTCCTTTATGGGATGTTGATAGCAGGAGCAGGGGCCTTAATTCTTGTTTTGTCTCTCTGGTTGAGAGAAAGGGTCTATGAAGTGGGGATTTTACTGGCACTTGGAAAAGGCAAGAGCTCGATCTTCCTACAATTCTGTTTAGAGGTAGTTCTGGTATCTATTGGTGCTTTGCTTCCAGCATTTGCTACAGGAAACGCAATCACATCCTACCTACTCCAAACTCTACTAGCAAGTGGAGATCAGGCAAGCTTACAAAATACACTAGCCAAAACAAGTGGTCTATCAAGTAGTTTATTATCTTTTGCAGAGTCCTATGTCTTTCTGTTGTTGATTAGTTGCTTATCTGTAGCCCTTTGTTTCCTATTCTTATTTAGAAAATCGCCTAAAGAAATTTTATCATCTATTAGTTAAGAAGGAGAAATCATGACTTTATTACAATTACAAGACCTTACCTACCGTTATAAGAACACTGCTGAAGCAGTCCTATATCAGATCAATTATAATTTTGAACCCGGGAAATTTTACAGTATTATTGGGGAGTCAGGAGCAGGAAAATCCACACTCTTGTCCCTCCTTGCTGGTCTAGATAGTCCTGTTGAAGGTTCTATCCTTTTTCAAGGAGAGGATATTCGTAAGAAGGGCTATTCTTACCATCGCATGCACCATATTTCCCTGGTCTTTCAAAATTATAACTTGATAGATTATCTTTCTCCACTGGAAAATATCCGCTTGGTCAACAAAAAGGCAAGCAAGGATACACTTCTTGAGCTTGGTTTGGATGAAAGTCAGATCAAGCGGAATGTTCTCCAGTTATCAGGTGGTCAACAGCAACGTGTTGCTATCGCTCGTAGTCTGGTATCAGAAGCTCCAGTGATTCTAGCGGATGAGCCAACGGGAAATCTGGACCCTAAAACTGCTGGAGATATTGTCGAACTGCTCAAATCACTTGCCCAGAAAATAGGTAAATGTGTGATCGTCGTCACCCACAGTAAAGAAGTGGCACAGGCGTCAGATATTACACTTGAGTTGAAGGATAAGAAACTGACTGAAACTCGCAATACTAGTAAATAATATGAGCTTTTCTGTTAGAACTATAAGAAAGAACAAAATCTAGAAAGGGAATCTATGTTACACAACGCATTTGCCTATGTTACAAGGAAGTTTTTCAAATCGATTGTCATCTTCCTGATTATTCTCCTCATGGCGAGCTTGAGTTTGGTCGGCTTGTCGATCAAGGGAGCTACTGCTAAGGCTTCTCAGGAGACCTTTAAAAATATCACCAATAGCTTCTCCATGCAAATCAATCGTCGCGTCAATCAAGGTACGCCACGTGGTGCTGGGAATATCAAGGGTGAAGATATCAAAAAAATCACTGAAAACAAGGCCATCGAGTCTTATGTTAAACGTATCAACGCTATCGGGGATTTGACTGGCTATGAACTCATCGAAACTCCAGATACCAAGAAAAATCTGACACCTGACCGTGCCAAACATTTTGGAAGTAGCTTGATGATTACAGGTGTCAATGACTCCTCTAAAGAAGACAAGTTTGTCTCTGGTTCTTATAAGCTGGTCGAAGGTGAGCACCTAACCAACGATGATAAGGACAAGATCCTCATGCACAAGGATTTGGCAGCCAAACACGGCTGGAAAGTCGGCGATAAGGTTAAACTAGACTCTAATATCTACGATGCCGATAATGAAAAAGGTGCCAAGGAAACAGTCGAAGTGACAATCAAGGGACTCTTTGATGGTCACAATAAGTCGGCAGTAGCCTATTCACAAGAACTCTATGAAAACACAGCTATCACAGACATCCATACAGCTGCAAAACTTTATGGATACACAGAAGACACAGCTATTTATGGGGACGCAACCTTCTTTGTAACAGCGGACAAGAACTTGGATGATGTCATGAAAGAATTGAATGGCATCAGTGGTATCAACTGGAAGAGCTATACACTCGTTAAGAGCTCATCTAATTACCCAGCTCTTGAGCAATCCATCTCTGGTATGTACAAGATGGCCAACCTCCTCTTCTGGGGTAGCTTGAGTTTCTCAGTCCTTCTCCTTGCCCTCTTGCTCAGCCTTTGGATCAACGCCCGTCGCAAGGAGGTGGGAATCCTCCTCTCTATCGGTCTCAAGCAGGCAAGTATCTTGGGTCAATTTATCACAGAATCCATCTTGATTGCAATCCCTGCTCTAGTTTCTGCTTACTTCCTAGCCAACTACACAGCTCGTGCGATTGGAAATACTGTTCTTGCTAATGTGACTTCTGGTGTTGCCAAGCAAGCTAGCAAGGCTGCTCAAGCCTCTAACCTTGGTGGTGGTGCAGAAGTAGATGGCTTTAGTAAGACCTTGTCAAGCCTAGATATTTCTATTCAGACATCTGACTTTATCATTGTCTTTGTCCTAGCCTTGGTTCTAGTGGTTCTCGTTATGGCGCTTGCTTCAAGCAATCTCCTTAGAAAACAACCAAAAGAGCTCTTGCTGGATGGTGAATAATACTGATGCCAGACTGAAAAATGAGGCTAGCAACTGGAAGTTTTAAAATGATAAATGAAGCAGAAAGCAGTGGTGAAAATCATTGCTTTCAGTTGCTTTCTTTGTACTTTAGTACTTAAACATGATATACTAAAGCTATGGAATTTATTAGAAAGGAATTTCACAACTTATATATGGAATTGTGCATAAGAATCTATAGAAACTTTATCTTGAAAATAGATAGATAAATCTGTAGAAGCCTGTGCATATCGCAAACATAGGCTAGTAGGCCTAGGCAGGGTCTACTTTGGAAAATATAGATTAGTGAGGAAAAATAAACATTATGAGACAAACAAATGTTAGAGGAACATTATCCCTCCGTGGTTTTAGAAAATTAAGAACTGGTGCAATTGTTGCGACAGGTGTGATTTTATTGGGGCTGGGCTTTTTAGCTCCAACTGTGTCAGCCAGTGAACAAGATGGTGTCTGGGTAGCCAGAACAGTTGCAGAAGTAAAGGCTGATATTCAAAAAGAAGGTGATTTATTTAAGTATGTTATTAAGTGGGGGGACACATTAAGTGTTATCAGCGAAGCAAGTAATATCCCTGTAGATGTACTCCAAGAAATGAATCAAACTTCAGGCAAGAATTTATTCTTACCGCACAATGAATTGTACTTTACTGAAGCTGAAACGATTTCAGATACAGTCACAAAACACAAGATTGTCATCAAGGAAAGTGGTGCAAGTGGCGAAGTTCGCACTTACGAAGTCTTGCTCAAGAAAGATCAAGAGACAAAAGCTGTTACTTTTGAATTAACAGATGTCACTGAGAAAGTTGAAAAAATGGCTGTGAACTATAGCCCAGTCTATCAGCCTGTATCAGCTCCAGTAGTGGAAAGAGCGGAAGAATCGGGTGAAGAACTTGCCTCAGAAGCACCAGCAGAGACAAGCCCAGAAGTTAAGGAAGAAACAGAAGCTCCAGTAGCGTCAAAAGCAGAAACAAGGTCAGAAACTTTAAATGCTCCATCTGCATATACTACAAATGGGTCAGGAAACTCAACTGAATCAAGTCCAGCAGCAGACAAGGCCCCTTCAAATATAGGAACTACAAATCAACCTGTAGCTTCAAATCCAAGTTCTGAAGCGCCAGCGCCAAAAGCAGAGGTACCAGTGACTCCGGCACCGAAAGTAGAAGCGCCATCGACTCCAATGCCAAAAGCAGAAGAACCATCGACTCCAGCACCGAAAGCAGAGGCACCAGCGTCTCCAATGCCAAAAGCAGAAGGACCATCGACTTCAGCACCAAAAGCAGAGTTACCATCGACTCCAGCACCGAAAACAGAAGAGCCAGCAACTCCAGCACCAAAAGCAGAGGCACCAGCAACTCCAGCACCGAAAGCAGAGGCACCATCGACTCCAGCACCGAAAGCAGAAGCGCCATCGACTCCAGCACCGAAAGTAGAAGCGCCATCGACTCCAATGCCAAAAGCAGAAGAACCATCGACTCCAGCGCCAAAAGTAGAGGAGCCAGCGTCTTCAGCACCAAAAGCAGAAGAACCAGCAGCAACTGAGCCAAAAACAAAAGAGCCAGTGGCAACAACGCCAAAAGTGGAAGAACCATCGACTCCAGCGCCAAAAGCAGAAGAACCATCGACTCCAGCGCCAAAAGTAGAGGAGCCATCGACTCCAGCGCCAAAAGCAGAAGAACCATCGACTTCATCACCAAAAGTGGAGGAGCCATCGACTCCAGCGCCAAAAGTGGAAGAACCATCGACTCCATCACCAAAAGTAGAGGAGCCATCGACTCCAGCGCCAAAAGTGGAAGAACCATCGACTCCATCACCAAAAGTAGAGGAGCCATCGACTCCATCACCAAAAGTGGAAGAACCATCGACTCCATCACCAAAAGTAGAGGAGCCATCGACTCCAGCACCAAAAGTGGAAGAACCTGCACCACCAGCACCAAAAGCAGATGAGCCAGTGGGACCAGCGCCAAAAGCAGAAGAATCAGCGGCATCAGCACCGAAAGACGATGAATCAGGTTCTTCAGTTGAATCTCCATCAACAGGCAATCATTCAGACGAGTCAGGAACACCATCTGAAACTCCTACAGGTGACTCAACTTCGTCACTGGACGCTTCAGGCGAGCCCAATTTCACTGAACAGCCAGCTGGAGAATCAGGTAAATCTGAAACAACGTCAGAACCTTCTAATACTCCATCTGCGGAAGCTACAAATGATTCAGGGAATGCAGCAACATCAAGTCCGGTAACAGATGGTACTACTTCAAACACAGGGACTACAGAACAACCTGAAACTCCAGCTTCAAAACCAGAAGTAACAACACCCAAAGAGGATAAACTACCAACTAATCAAACTGGAGATACATCAAATCCAGTAGATTCAAAGGATGAAACATCAAATCCGGCTCCGGCACCCAAAGAAGATACTCCGTCTGAAGAAGTAGCACCTAAAGATGAAAAACTTGAGGAATCAAAAAAAGATGGAAAAGAAATTATTGAAAAAATTGCAGCTTCAAAACATAGTGAAATTGAAAAAGTTAAAGATGAAGCAGAAAAAACAAAATTAAAAGAAAAATTAAATGAATTAAAAGAAGAAGCATTAGCAGCAATAAATAATGCTAAAGATCACGATGCTGCTGTAGCTGTTGCGGATGAGTATCAAAGTAAAATTGATGAAATTGATGTTCCAGGTGAAGAATTACCAGCACCAAACTACAATAAAGATAATTTAACAAATGGTCGTAATGAGGGTACTACTATTAATGATGGAAGTACAGCAATAGGTCATGGATCAGGTGAAGCTACAGCAACAACTCCAGCACAACCTTCTTCAACTTCAGAAGGGACTTCAAGTTTTAGAAATGCCCCATCAGTTCAAGCAAGAGCAAGAAGAGTGGCACGTTCAACATCAGAACCAGATGGAACTGTCAATATTAGCTATAACTTCGCAGGAATGCCAGATATTCATGGCTTCCTATCTGACCCGGGAGAAGATAATACTGTCACAATTCCTGCTGGAACGAATGAAGCACAGGCAAAAGAATTAGTAAAAGAAAAAATTCAAGCCAAGATAAAAGACCTAGCTGCTAGAGGGTATCATGTGAAAAATGACATTATTTTTGAACAAGATACTACTGTGAAAAATTATAACTATGTCGTTACATTCACTAAGGAGGCTACAGGAACTTCAGGTTTCAGAATGGCTCCAGCAGTTCAACCACGCGCTAGCAGAAATCGTAGAAGTCTAGAACAGCCAGCTCCTCAAAAGGTCAAAGTCAATGTTTTTTATAACTTTGATCAAATGAAAGATATTGCAGGTTTCCTAGGAGATATCAATGGAACTCCTCTTGAAGTCACGGAAGGTTCAACAAATGAACAGGTGAAAGAAGCGGTTAAGAGCCAAGTTGATGCTAAGAAAGAAGAGTTGAGCAAACGCGGCTATACTTTTAAAGAGGACTATGTATATCAAGCTAATGGGAAAGATTATAACTACGTTGTAACATTTTCAAAAGCAGCTAAATAATTTTCATTCCATAGAGAGCCAAATGTGAGCAGAGAGAGCGATAGGCTCTCTTTGTTTTATCTAGTAGAAAGTTTCTTAAAGACAAAAGGTTAGTAAGAGGCTATAATAAAAATAGAGTAGGTATTTATTCTAAGAAAAATAAAAAATAGAGAGCAGTTAAAGTATGAAAATTTTAATTGTAGAAGATGAAGAGATGATCCGTGAGGGGGTCAGTGACTATTTGACGGATTGCGGTTATGAAACCATTGAGGCAGCAGATGGGCAAGAAGCCTTAGAAAAATTTTCTAGCTATGAAGTAGCCTTAGTTTTACTGGATATCCAGATGCCTAAGCTCAATGGTCTGGAAGTCCTAGCTGAGATTCGTAAAACCAGTCAGGTCCCTGTCTTGATGTTGACAGCCTTTCAGGATGAGGAATACAAGATGAGTGCTTTTGCCTCTCTGGCAGATGGCTATCTGGAAAAACCTTTCTCCCTCTCCCTCTTAAAAGTGAGGGTGGATGCGATTTTCAAGCGCTATTATGATACGGGACGAATCTTTTCTTACAAGGATGCCAAGGTGGACTTTGAAAGCTACAGTGCAAGCCTAGCAGGTGAGGAAGTAGCTATCAATGCTAAAGAGTTGGAAATTCTTGATTATTTGGTTAAAAATGAAGGAAGGGCCTTGACCCGATCTCAGATAATCGATGCCGTCTGGAAGGCGACAGATGAGGTTCCCTTTGACCGTGTCATTGATGTTTATATCAAGGAACTGCGGAAAAAGTTAGACTTGGACTGCATCCTCACTGTGCGCAATGTTGGTTATAAATTGGAGCGAAAATGAAACGAACAGGTTTATTTACAAAGATATTTATCTATACCTTCTCGATATTTAGTGTTCTGGTTATCTGCCTTCATTTAGCCATTTATTTTCTTTTTCCTTCGACTTATCTGAGCCACCGTCAGGAAACCATTGGTCAGAAGGCAACAGCCATTGCTCAGTCCCTAGAAGGGAAAGACAGGCAAAGTATAGAGCAAGTCTTAGACTTGTATTCTCAGACTAGTGATATCAAGGGGACCGTCAAGGGTGAGATGACCGAGGACAAGTTGGAGGTTAAGGACAGTCTTCCTTTGGATACAGCTCGCCAAACCACCTCCCTCTTTATTGAGGAGCGCGAGGTGAAAACACAAGACGGTGGAAGCATTACTCTCCAGTTTCTGGCCTCCATGGATTTGCAAAAGGAAGCAGAGCAGATTAGTCTCCAGTTTCTTCCCTATACCTTGCTGGCCTCCTTTCTGATTTCCCTCTTGGTGGCCTACATCTATGCTCGGACCATTGTTGCTCCGATTTTGGAAATCAAGCGGGTGACCCGACGGATGATGGAACTGGATGCCCAAGTGCGATTGCGCGTGGATTCTAAGGATGAGATAGGTGATCTCAAGGAGCAAATCAATAGTCTCTACCAGCACCTTTTAACAGTTATTGCGGACTTGCATGACAAGAATGAAGCCATTCTCCAGCTGGAAAAGATGAAGGTCGAATTCCTACGAGGGGCTTCTCATGAACTGAAAACACCACTGGCCAGTTTGAAAATTCTGATTGAAAACATGAAAGAGAATATTGGTCGTTATAAGGATAGAGACCACTATCTAGGAGTTGCCTTGGGGGTTGTGGATGAGCTCAATCACCATGTTCTGCAGATACTTTCCCTCTCTTCTGTGCAGGAATTACGAGATGATAGGGAAACAATTGACCTCCTCAAGATAACGCAAAGTCTAGTTCAAGATTATGCTTTACTAGCCAAGGAAAGAGAACTTCAAATTGAAAATGGTTTGAACCATCATCAGGCCTATCTAAATCCATCAGTCATGAAGTTGATTCTTTCTAACCTCATCAGCAATGCCATCAAGCATTCTGCTCCAGGTAGTTTGGTTCGTATTGGAGAGAGAAAAGGGGAACTTTTTATAGAAAATAGCTGCAGTCCAGAAGAACAAGAAAAACTAGCCCAGTCTTTTTCTGACAATGCTAGTCGCAAGGCCAAGGGTTCTGGGATGGGGCTCTTTGTGGTCAAGAGTCTATTAGAACATGAAAAATTACCTTATCGTTTTGAGATGAAGGAGAATCGTTTGACCTTCTTCATAGCTTTTCCAAAAGTCGCCCAAGACTAGGGAGAGAAAGGGTTTACATAGAGGAAGCTAGAAGAAATTCAATCGAAACTGCGGGAAAAACTAGATTTTTTTGTCAAAAAGTGATAAAATGAACAATGTAAATGGGATGACCCATAAAAATATACAGGAGGCCTGATAAAATGGCAATCGTTTCAGCAGAAAAATTTGTCCAAGCAGCTCGTGACAACGGTTATGCAGTTGGTGGATTTAACACAAACAACCTTGAGTGGACTCAAGCTATCTTGCGTGCAGCAGAAGCTAAAAAAGCTCCAGTTTTGATTCAAACTTCAATGGGTGCTGCTAAATACATGGGTGGTTACAAAGTTGCTCGCAACTTGATCGCTAACCTTGTTGAATCAATGGGTATCACTGTACCAGTAGCTATCCACCTTGACCACGGTCACTACGAAGATGCACTTGAGTGTATCCGAGTTGGTTATACTTCAGTTATGTTTGATGGTTCACACCTTCCAGTTGAAGAAAACCTTGAAAAAGCTCGTAAAGTTGTAGAATTTGCTCATGCAAATGGTGTATCAGTGGAAGCTGAAGTTGGTACTATCGGTGGTGAAGAAGACGGAATCATCGGTGATGGTGAATTGGCTCCAATCGAAGACGCTAAAGCAATGGTTGAAACTGGTATCGACTTCTTGGCAGCTGGTATCGGTAACATCCACGGTCCTTACCCAGCAAACTGGAAAGGTCTTCACCTTGATCACTTGCAAAAATTGACTGAAGCTGTTCCAGGATTCCCAATCGTATTGCACGGTGGATCAGGTATTCCTGATGAGCAAATCCAAGCAGCTATCAAACTTGGTGTTGCGAAAGTTAACGTTAACACTGAATGCCAAATCGCATTCGCTAACGCAACTCGTAAATTTGCTCGTGACTACGAAGCAAACGAAGCAGAATACGACAAGAAAAAACTCTTCGACCCACGTAAATTCTTGGCTGACGGTGTAAAAGCTATCCAAGCATCAGTTGAAGAACGTATCGACGTATTCGGTTCAGAAGGTAAAGCTTAATCTAGCTGAATAATACAGATGAAACCTACCCATTGGGTGGGTTTTTTTGGTATTTTAAGGAAACTATTAAACCAGAATTTTGGACTAATACTCTTCGAAAATCTCTTCAAACCACGTCAGCTTTATCTGCAACCTCAAAGCTGTGCTTTGAGCTACCTGCATCTAGCTTCCTAGTTTGCTCTTTGATTTTCATTGAGTATAAAAATAGCACTTTAAGAGAAAAATTTCAATTTTATAAACTTTAAGCAAACGCTTGCATTCTAGTTTTTATTGGATTATAATAGGTTGGTATAAAGCCTTCTGTAGCAATAAAATGTAGAAGTTTTAGAAAGTAAGGATTTAGATATTTGTAGTCAAAAATACAATGTTGTTTCTTACTAAAGGGAGATAGATATGGCAATGATAGAAGTGGAACATCTTCAGAAAAATTTTGTGAAGACAGTCAAGGAACCAGGGTTAAAGGGAGCTTTGCGCTCCTTTATTCATCCTGAAAAGCAGACCTTTGAAGCGGTCAAGGATTTAACCTTTGAGGTTCCAAAAGGACAAATTTTAGGCTTTATTGGGGCCAATGGTGCTGGGAAGTCGACAACCATTAAAATGCTGACAGGAATTTTGAAACCGACATCTGGTTTTTGTCGGATTAACGGCAAAATTCCGCAAGACAATCGCCAAGATTATGTCAAGGATATTGGAGTTGTCTTTGGACAACGTACCCAGCTATGGTGGGATTTGGCTCTGCAAGAGACCTACACGGTGTTAAAAGAGATTTACGATGTGCCGGATTCGCTCTTCCACAAGCGCATGGATTTTTTAAATGAAGTCTTGGATTTGAAGGACTTTATCAAGGATCCCGTGCGGACTCTTTCACTAGGGCAGCGCATGCGGGCGGACATTGCAGCTTCCTTGCTTCACAATCCCAAGGTTCTCTTTTTAGATGAGCCGACCATTGGTTTGGATGTTTCGGTCAAGGATAACATTCGTCGGGCCATTACCCAAATCAATCAGGAAGAAGAAACAACCATTCTTTTGACGACTCACGATCTGAGTGATATTGAGCAGCTCTGTAATCGGATTTTCATGATTGACAAGGGGCAGGAGATTTTTGATGGAACGGTGAGTCAGCTCAAGGAGACCTTTGGCAAGATGAAGACTCTATCCTTTGAATTGGTGCCAGGGCAAAGTCATCTCGCTTCTCACTATGAAGGCTTGCCTGATATGACCGTTGATAGACAAGGAAATAGTCTCAATATTGAATTTGATAGTTCCCGCTACCAGTCGGCGGACATTATCAAGCAAACCCTGTCTGATTTTGACATCCGAGATTTGAAGATGGTGGATACGGATATCGAGGACATTATCCGTCGCTTCTACCGAAAGGAGCTCTAAGATGGTCAAATTGTGGAGACGTTATAAACCCTTTATCAATGCAGGGATTCAGGAGTTGATTACCTATCGAGTCAATTTTCTTCTCTATCGGATTGGTGATGTGATGGGAGCATTTGTGGCTTTCTATCTCTGGAAGGCAGTCTTTGATTCCTCGCAGGAGTCCTTGATTCAGGGCTTCAGCATGGCAGATATCACCCTTTACATCATCATGAGTTTTGTGACTAATCTGTTGACCAAGTCAGATTCGTCTTTTATGATTGGGGAGGAGGTCAAGGATGGCTCTATCATCATGCGTTTGTTGCGACCAGTGCATTTTGCGGCCTCTTATCTCTTCACTGAACTTGGTTCCAAGTGGTTGATTTTTATATCTGTTGGACTGCCATTTTTAAGTGTCATTGTTTTGATGAAAGTCTTATCGGGGCAAGGTATTGTAGAAGTGCTGGGCTTAACTGTTCTATATCTTTTTAGCTTAACGCTAGCCTACCTGATTAACTTTTTCTTTAATATCTGCTTTGGATTTTCTGCCTTTGTGTTTAAAAATCTATGGGGTTCCAATCTACTAAAGACTTCCATAGTGGCCTTTATGTCTGGGAGTTTAATTCCCTTGGCTTTCTTTCCCAAGGTGGTATCAGATATTTTGTCCTTTCTGCCTTTTTCATCCTTGATTTATACTCCGGTTATGATTATTGTTGGGAAATACGATGCTAGTCAGATTCTTCAGGCACTCGCTTTGCAGTTTTTCTGGCTCTTAGTGATGGTGGGGGTGTCTCAGTTGATTTGGAAACGAGTCCAGTCCTTTATTACCATTCAGGGAGGTTAGTATGAAAAAATATCAACGCATGCATCTGATTTTTATCAGACAATACATCAAACAAATCATGGAATACAAGGTGGATTTTGTGGTTGGTGTGCTGGGAGTTTTTCTAACTCAAGGCTTGAACCTCTTATTTCTCAATGTCATTTTTCAACATATTCCATCCCTAGAAGGTTGGACTTTTCAAGAAATCGCCTTTATCTATGGATTTTCTTTGATTCCCAAGGGATTGGATCATCTCTTTTTTGACAATCTCTGGGCGCTAGGGCAACGCCTAGTCCGAAAAGGGGAGTTTGACAAGTATCTGACTCGTCCTATCAATCCGCTCTTCCATATACTCGTTGAGACCTTTCAGATTGATGCCTTGGGCGAGCTCTTGGTCGGTGGTATTTTACTAGCGACAACAGTATCAAGTATTGCTTGGACGCTTCCCAAATTCCTGCTTTTCCTAGTTTGTATTCCTTTTGCGACCTTGATTTATACTTCCTTGAAAATCGCGACAGCCAGCATCGCTTTTTGGACCAAGCAGTCAGGAGCAATGATTTACATTTTCTATATGTTTAATGATTTTGCCAAGTATCCCATTTCAATTTATAATTCATTTCTTCGTTGGTTAATCAGTTTTATTGTACCTTTTGCCTTTACGGCCTACTATCCTGCCAGCTATTTCTTGCAGGACAAGGATGTAATCTTTAACATCGGAGGTTTGATGTTGATTTCTCTGGTTTTCTTTGTCATTTCCCTTAAACTTTGGGATAGGGGCTTAGATGCCTACGAAAGTGCGGGTTCGTAAATAATAGAATATCAAAGCCTTGTCTCAGGACAGGCTTTTTTTTAATAGTGATGATATTTCATCAATTATGTAGGTCTTTGCGATTGTGGTAGTGGTTCAACTTGATTGCTACTATTTTTGATGGTGTGAATGTGCTTATAATGTATCCCAGTTAACTACGAAACTTTTTGACTTGATTTTTAACATATGTTAAAAAATAAATTAACCTGTATTAATTTTTCTTGACTTAAAATTTTTTAATTGATATACTATTTTTCAGAGAGCTAACAATTATATATAAATGTACTACTCTATTTCCTAGATAATACTTAGTAAAACTTTTTATAACAAAGGCTAGCAAAGTTAAAGTTTACTATCTATTGGAAGTTAAATAAATATGTAAGGAATTAAAATGAAAAAAAGTACAGTATTGTCATTAACCACAGCTGCCATTATTTTAGCAGCATATGTCCCTAATGAGGTAATTTTAGCAGACACATCTAGCTCTGAAGATGCTTTAAATATCTCTGATAAAGAAAAAGTAGTAGTAAATAAGGAAGCAGAAAATAAAGAAAAACATGAAAATATTCATAATGCTATAGAAACTTCCAAGAATACTGAAGAGAAGAAAACAACAGTTATTGAGGAAAAAGAAGTTGTTAGTAAGGAATCTGTGATAGACAATAACACTAGCAACGAAGAAAAAATCAAAGAAGATTCCAATCAACCCAAAGAAGATAAAGTGGACTCGTCTGCAAGTAAAGACCCAGAAAGTCCCCAAAAAGAGGATAAACTTGTCTATATTGCTGAATTTAAAGATAAGGAATCTGGAGAAAAAGCAATCAAGGAATTATCCAATCTTAAGGATACAAAAGTTTTATATACTTATGATACGGTTTTTAATGGTGTTGCAATAGAAACAACTCCAGATAATCTGGACAAAATTAAATTAATAGAAGGTATCTCATCGGTTGAACGATCACAAAAAGTCCAGCCAATGATGAATCATGCTAGGAAGGAAATTGGAGTTGAAGAGGCAATTGATTACCTAAAATCTATCAATGCTCCATTTGGTAAAAATTTTGATGGTAGAGGTATGGTCATTTCAAATATCGATACCGGGACAGATTATAGGCATAAGGCCATGAGGATTGATGATGATGCTAAAGGCTCAATGAGATTCAAAAAAGAAGACTTAAAAGGTACTGATAAAAATTATTGGTTGAGTGATAAAATTCCTCATGCTTTCAATTATTATAATGGTGGTAAAATTACTGTAGAAAAAGCTGATGATGGAAGCGATTATTTTGATCCACATGGGATGCATATTGCAGGGATTCTTGCGGGAAATGATACTGAAAAAGATATTAAAAACTTTAACGGAATAGATGGAATTGCGCCTAATGCACAGATCTTCTCTTATAAAATGTACTCTGACGCAGGATCTGGCTTCGCAGGAGATGAAACAATGTTTCATGCTATTGAAGATTCCATTAAACACAATGTCGATGTTGTTTCGGTATCATCTGGTTTTACAGGAACAGGTCTTGTAGGTGAGAAATATTGGGAAGCTATTAGAGCATTAAGAAAAGCAGGCATTCCAATGGTTGTAGCTACAGGTAACTATGCGACTTCTGCTTCAAGTTCTTCATGGGATTTAGTGGCAAATAATAATCTGAAAATGACCGACACTGGAAATGTAACACGAACTGCAGCACATGAAGATGCGATAGCAGTCGCATCTGCTAAAAATCAAACAGTTGAGTTTGATAAAGTTAACATAGGTGGAGAAAATTTTAAATACAGAAATATAGGGGCCTTTTTCGATAAGAATAAAATCACAACAAATGAAGATGGATCAAAAGCTCCTGATAAATTGAAATTTGTATATATAGGCAAGGGTCAAGATCAAGATTTGATAGGATTGGATCTTAAGGGCAAAATTGCAGTAATGGATAGAATTTATACCAAGGATTTAAAAGATGCTTTTAAAAGAGCTACGGATAAGGGCGCACGTGGCATTATGGTTGTAAATACTGTAAATTACTACAATAGAGATAATTGGACAGAGCTTCCAGCTATGGGATATGAGGAGGATGAAGGAACTACTAGTCAAGTATTTTCAATTTCAGGAGATGATGGTGTAAAGCTATGGAACATGATTAACCCTGATAAAAAAACTGAGGTTAAAAGGAATAATAAAGAAGATTTTAAAGATAAATTGGAGCAATACTATCCAATTGATATGGCCAGCTATAATTCTAATAAACCGAATGTAGGTGATGAAAAAGAGATTGACTTTAAGTTTGCACCTGACACAGACAAAGAATTGTATAAAGAAGATATCATCGTTCCAGCAGGATCCACATCTTGGGGACCGAGAACAGATTTACTTTTAAAACCGGATGTTTCAGCACCTGGTAAAAATATTAAATCCACTCTCAATGTCATTAATGGGAAATCAACTTATGGTTATATGTCAGGGACTAGTATGGCAACTCCAATCGTGGCAGCTTCTACTGTTTTGATTAGACCAAAGTTAAAGGAAATGCTTGAAAGACCTGCCTTGAAAAATCTTAAGGGAGATGACAAAATAGACCTTACAAGTCTTACAAAAATAGCCCTACAAAATACTGCACGGCCTATGATGGATGCAACGTCTTGGAAAGAAAAAAGTCAATACTTTGCATCACCTAGACAACAGGGAGCAGGGCTAATTAATGTGGCCAATGCTTTGAGAAATGAAGTTGTAGCTACTTTTAAAAACACGGATTCTAAAGGTTTGGTAAACTCTTATGGTTCTGTTTCTCTTAAAGAAATAAAAGGAGATAAAAAATACTTTACAATTAAGCTTCACAATACATCAAACAGACCTTTAACCTTTAAAGTTTCAGCATCAGCGATAACTACAGATTCTCTAACTGATAGACTAAAACTGGATGAAACATACAAAGATGAAAAATCTCCAGATGGGAAGCAAATTGTTCCAGAAATCCACCCAGAAAAAATCAAAGGAGCAAATATCACATTTGAGCATGATACTTTCACTATAAGCCCAAATTCTAGCTTTGATTTGAATGCGGTTATAAACGTTGGAGAGGCTAAAAATAAAAATAAATTTGTAGAATCATTTATTCATTTTGAGTCAGTGGAAGAAATGGAAGCTCTAAACTCCAATGGGAAGAAAACAAATTTCCAACCTTCTTTATCGATGCCTTTAATGGGATTTGCTGGGGATTGGAATAAGGAACCAATCCTTGATAAATGGGCCTGGGAAGAGGGTTCAAAATCAAAAACAATGGAAGGTTATGATGATGATGGTAAACCAAAAATTCCAGGAACCTTAAATAAGGGAATTGGTGGAGAGCATGGTATAGATAAATTTAATCCAGCAGGAGTTATACAAAATAGAAAAGATAAAAATACAACATCTCTAGATCAAAATCCAGAATTATTTGCTTTCAATAACGAAGGGATCAACGCACCCTCATCAAGTGGTTCTAATATTGCTAAAATTTATCCTTTAGATTCAAATGGAAATCCTCAAGATGCTCAACTTGAAAGAGGATTAACCCCTTCTCCACTTGTATTAAGAAGTGCAGAAGAAGGATTGATTTCAATAGTAAATACAAATAAAGAGGGAGAAAATCAAATCGACTTAAAAGTCATTTCGAGGGAACACTTTATTAAAGGAATTTTAAACTCTAAGAGAAATGATGCAAAGGGAATCAAATCTTCTAAACTAAAAGTTTGGGGTGACTTGAAATGGGATGGACTCATTTATAACCCTAGAGGTAGAGAAGAAAATGCACCAGAGAGTAAGGATAACCAAGATCCAGCTACTAGGATAAGAGGTCAGTTTGAACCGATTGCAGAAGGTCAATATTTCTATAAATTTAAATATAGATTAACTAAAGATTATCCATGGCAGGTTTCCTATATTCCAGTAAAAATTGATAACACAGCCCCTAAGATTGTTTCGGTTGATTTTTCAAATCCTGAAAAAATTAAGCTGATCACAAAGGATACTTATCATAAGGTAAAAGATCAGTATAAGAATGAAACGCTATTTGCGAGAGATCAAAAAGAACATCCTGAAAAATTTGATGAGATTGCAAACGAAGTTTGGTATGCTGGCGCCGCTCTTGTTAATGAAGACGGAGAGGTTGAGAAAAATCTTGAAGTAACTTATGCAGGTGAGGGTCAAGGAAGAAATAGGAAACTTGACAAAGACGGAAATACCATTTATGAAATTAATGGTGCGGGAGATTTAAGAGGAAAAATCATTGAAGTAATTGCATTAGATGGCTCTAGCAATTTCACAAAGATTCATAGAATTAAATTTGCTGATCATGCTGATGAAAAAGGAATGATTTCCTATTATCTCGTAGATCCTGATCAAGATTCATCTAAATACCAAAAGCTTGGAGAAATTCCTGAATCTAAATTTAAGAATTTAAAAAATGTTAAAGATGATAGCCTCAACAAAGAGACAACTGAGGTAGAACATCATCATGAAAATGAAGATGCTACCGAAGAAAAATCTAGCTTTACTATCAATAAAGCCATTTCAACAATTAGAGATTTCGAAAGCAAAGACTTAAAGAAACTCATTAAAAAGAAATTTAGAGAAGTTGATGACTTTACAAGTGAAACTGGTAAGAGGACAGAAGAATACGATTATAAATACGATGATAAGGGAAATATCATTGCTTATGACGATGGTAGTGCCTTAGAATATGAAACTGAAAAACTTGACGAAATCAAATCAAAAATTTATGGTGTTCTAATCCCGTCTAAAAATGGACACTTTGAAATTCTTGGAAAGATAAGTAATGTTTCTAAAAATGCCAAGGTATATTATGGAAATAATTATAAATCTATAGAAATCAAAACGACCAAGTATGATTCCCACTCAAAAACGATGACATTTGATTTATACGCTAATATTAATGATATTGTGGATGGATTAGCTTTTTCAGGAGATATGAGATTCTTTGTGAAAGATGATGATCAGATAAAAGCTGAAACGAAGATTAGAATGCCTGAAAAAAATAAGGAAACTAAGACAGAATATCCGTATGCATCAAGTTATGGGAATGTAATAGAATTAGGAGAAGGAGATCTTTCAAAAAACAAACCAAACAATTTAACGGACATGGAATCTGGTAAAATCTATTCTGATTCAGAAAAACAACAATATCTGTTAAAAGACAACATCATTCTAAGAAAAGGCTATGCACTAAAAGTGACTACCTATAATCCTGGAAAAACGGATATGTTAGAAGGAAATGGAGTCTATAGCAAGGAAGATATAGCAAAAATACAAAAGACCAATCCTAATCTAAGAGTCCTTTCAGAAAAAATAATTTATACTGATAGTAGAAATGTTGAAGATGGAAGAAGTACTCAAGCTGTATTAATGTCGGCTTTGGACGGCTTTAACATTGTAAGATATCAAGTGTTTACCTTTAAAATGAACGATAAAGGGGAGGCAATCGATAAAGATGGAAATCTTGTAACAGATCCTTCTAAACTGGTATTATTTGGTAAGGATGGTAAAGAGTACACTGGAGAGGATAAGTCCAATGTAGAGGCTATAAAAGAAGATGGCTCTACGTTATTTATTGATGCAAAACCAGTAAACCTTTCAATGGACAAGAACTACTTTAATCCATCTAAATATAATAAAATTTATGTACGAAATCCAGAATTCTATTTAAGAGGTAAGATTTCTGATAAGGGTGGTTTTAACTGGGAGTTGAGAGTTAATGAATCGGTTGTAGATAATTATTTAATCTACGGAGATTTACATATTGATAACACTAGAGATTTTAACATTAAGCTTAATGTTAAAGACGGTGACATCATGGACTGGGGAATGAAAGACTATAAAGCAAACGGATTCCCAGATAAGGTAACAGATATGGATGGAAATGTTTATCTTAAAACTGGCTATAGCGATTTGAATGCGAAAGCGGTTGGAGTACACTATCAATTTTTATATGATAATGTTAAACCAGAAGTAAACATTGATCCTAAGGGAAATACTAGTATTGAATATGCTGACGGAAAATCTGTAGTCTTTAATATCAATGATAAAAGAAATAATGGATTCGATGGTGAGATTCAAGACAAACATATTTATGTAAATGGAAAAGAATACAAATCATTTGATGATATTAAACAACTAACAGATAAGACACTAAACATTAAGATTGTTGTAAAAGATTTTGCAAGAAATACAACCGTAAAAGAATTCATTTTAAACAAAGATACGGGAGAGGTGAGCGAATTAAAACCTCATACGGTGACTGTGACCATTCAAAATGGAAAAGAAATGAGTTCAACGATAGTGTCGGAAGAAGATTTCATTTTACCTGTCTATGAGGGTGAATTAGAAAAAGGATATCAATTTGATGGCTGGGAAATTTCTGGTGTCGAAGGGAAAAAAGATGCTGGTTATGTTCTTAATTTATCAAAAGATACCCTTATAAAACCTGTATTCAAGAAAATAGAGGAGAAAAAGGAAGAGGAAAATAAACCTACTTTTGATGTATCCAAAAAGAAAGATAACCCACAGACAAATCCTAGTCAATTAAATCAAAGTAATAGAAAAGAGGATTTACAAAGAGAAAATCATTCACACAAATCTGATTCAACTAAAGATGTTAAAACTACAGTTCCTGTACAAGTAAATTATAGTCAATTAGATGAAAGTCAAAGATCTGATTCAACTAAGGATGTTACAGCTACAGTTCCTGATAAAAATGATAAAAACTTTGAAAATAAGAAGGAAGTTTATCTTAATGAACCAGAGAATATAGCTAATAAACATACCAATATCGATAGTAAATCGGATACTAACAATTCTGATAGATTGCCAAAAACCGGAACAGTTAGAGAAGGTTTTACACCATTCATTGCTGGAATAATGTTTACCGTAGGTGCATTTCTTGGATTGAAGAAAAAAGATCAAGATTAAGACCAAAGCTATAGATGAAAAAATGGTTTATGTACTGAGATAGCGTGATGATGAAACAGTTTTGTGAAAATAGCCATTTATAACTCAATTATTTAGTTTACTTTACTATTGATACTCTTTTAGGCTTTATTAATGGACTTAGTTTCGATAACTAATGAATTGATTGAAAGGGTTAATATTGACAAATATTGATTAGCAAATAGAGTCTATCACAATTTAAAGGCTAATAGAGGTGATGAGATAATTTCAAGGAATTAAGTAGCGTTTGGTTGCTTAATTCCTTTTCATTTGGGAGGTAGTTTTTCCCTCAGCCTCTTTCTTTTAACTGTTCAACCACTTAGACCGATATAGAGACCAGATAGGCAAAAGAACTTGTTCTTGAAACTGACCTCTGCTATAATGATTGGTGTAAGGGACGTGAGGCGTCGATACCAGATGGTTCAAGTTTCTAAAAACGAAATTGGAGATAAAGAAATGAAAAAATTATTGGGGATTGTATTTTTAATAGCAGCAGTGACAGTAGTGTATTTTGGTTCTGTTGGCTGGCCAAGTTTGGATGTCAACCTCTGGGCCCTGATTCCGGTAGGCCTGTTCCTCTTTTTCACTATAGAGAATCTTTTGAAAAAAGACTACAAGGCTAGTCTGATGTGTTTGATTATTGCCTTCATCATCGCAAATGCAATTTTGAACCTTTTGCCAATTTCAAGTGGTCTAGTAATTGGTGCAGGCGTCCTAGCTTGTGTAGGTATTGGATTTATCTTTCCTGATAAAGAAGGGAAATAATACTCTTCGAAAATCTCTTCAAACCACGTCAGCTTTGCTTTGCCGTATGTATGGTTATTGACTTCGTCAGTTTCATCTACAACCTCAAAGCAGTACTTTGAGCTGACTTCGTCAGTTCTATCTACAACCTCAAAACAGTGTTTTGAGCAACCTGCGGCTAGCGTTCTAGTTTGCTTTTTGATTTTCATTGAGTATAAGAATTATTAAAAAAGATATAAAGAAAAAACACTTCAATCACTGTATTTAGTTTGATTGAGGTGTTTTCGATTTAGTTTTTTATTTCTGAGCCATCAATTCAACAATCATCTCGATATACATGACAAGGGTTACTAAGAATCCTGCACGCCAGAAGAATTTGATGAATTTAGGATAGTAAAAGCTGCGTTTTTTCAAAAGGAAGAAAAAAACGAGAATAATGGCTAGGAGTGAGAGGGCTAGGCCTAGTCTAGGGAGGAAATTATGGGTAAAGGTTTTAGCTGTGATTAGGTAGTACTCAAATACCAAGACTGGAAAAGCTAAATCCGCAAAGTTTCGTCCTAGTTTTTTTAATCTAAAAAGTTTGGTTATGATAATGCAGACTACTAAGGTCAGTATCAATAATAAAATAGATGCTAATTTCATTAAAATCATATCCATATTGTATCATAAAAAATCGCTAAAGGAAACGAGAAACAGAGGAATTTATAGGAAAGTCAGGCTTTTGAGATTGTAGATGTTTTCTGTTATAATGAAAGTTATGAAATCTTATAATACCTTGAATGATTATTATCGAAAACTATTTGGAGAAAAGACCTTTAAAGTCCCTATTGATGCGGGGTTTGACTGTCCGAATCGTGATGGGACTGTGGCTCATGGAGGCTGTACTTTTTGTACGGTTTCAGGTTCTGGAGATGCTATCGTAGCACCGGACGCGCCTATCCGTGAGCAATTTTATAAGGAAATTGACTTTATGCACCGTAAGTGGCCGGATGTTCAGAAGTATCTGGTTTATTTTCAAAATTTTACCAACACCCATGAAAAGGTGGAAGTCATCCGAGAGCGCTATGAGCAGGCTATCAATGAGCCAGGTGTGGTCGGAATCAATATTGGAACGCGCCCAGACTGTTTACCAGACGAAACTATCGAGTATTTGGCTGAGTTGTCGAAACGCATGCATGTGACGGTTGAATTGGGATTGCAGACCACTTATGAAACAACTTCTGACCTGATTAACCGTGCCCATTCCTATGAATTGTACGTGGAAACGGTCAAGCGTTTGAGAAAGTATCCAAAGATTGAGATTGTTTCCCATCTGATCAATGGACTTCCTGGTGAAACCCATGAGATGATGATTGAAAATGTCCGCCGCTGTGTTACGGATAACGATATTCAAGGAATTAAACTGCACTTGCTTCACCTGATGACCAATACGCGTATGCAACGAGATTACCACGAGGGACGTTTACAACTGATGAGTCAGGACGAATATGTCAAGGTCATCTGTGACCAACTGGAAATCATTCCCAAGCATATCGTCATCCATCGAATTACAGGAGATGCACCTAGAGATATGCTGATTGGTCCTATGTGGAGCCTCAATAAATGGGAAGTCCTCAACAGCATTGAGATGGAGATGCGACGTCGCGGAAGTGTTCAAGGATGCAAGGCTGTAAAACAGGAGTTTGAAAATGAAAAGACCACTTGAGATGGCACATGATTTTTTGGCTGAGGTAGTGACAAAAGAGGATATCGTAGTAGATGCGACTATGGGAAATGGCCACGATACCCTTTTTTTAGCCAAGCTAGCCAAGAAAGTCTATGCCTTTGACATTCAGGAGCAAGCCTTAGAAAAGACGCAAAAGCGTTTGGACCAGGCTGGAATGACAAATGCCCAATTAATCTTGCAAGGTCATGAGACACTGGCCCAGTTTGTGACAGAAGCCAAGGCAGGGATTTTTAATCTGGGCTATCTGCCGTCAGCTGATAAGTCTGTCATTACCCGACCTCAGACAACGATCGAAGCATTAGAAAAGCTGTGTGGCTTACTTGTCAAAGGTGGACGAATTGCTATCATGATCTACTATGGTCATGAAGGAGGCGCCCTCGAGAAAGATGCTGTCTTGGATTTTGTTAGCCAGTTGAGCCAACAAGAGTACACAGCTGCCATTTACCGAACCCTGAATCAAGTCAACAACCCACCATTTTTAGTGATGATTGAAAAATTAGAGAGATATAGACATGGATAAACAATACCTACGTGAAAAGCTGGATGCCATGCGCCAGAATTTTGTTGAGTCAACCCACCACGAACGAGCGGTGGGTGTGCTAGACCAAGCGCATATGAGCAAAAAAATGCTTAAAATCAAGAAAAAATTAGTTGCTCTTGAAATGGAACGGTGCCAGAGAAAAATTGAGCACAAAGATTGTTCCAAGATTGACCAAAAAATCAAAGAGCAGAAGGAGATTTTTGAATCCTGCTGTAAAAAAGATTAAGGAGGATGTGCGTGGAATTACTGATTTACTTAATCCTATTTTTACTGTTTTTGATTGTCTCAAGTACAACCAATAAACTCCTGCCCTTTTTGCCTCTTCCTTTGGTGCAAATTCTTTTGGGAATTGTGATTGGTCTTTTTTTACCCAATACCGACTTTCATCTCAATACGGAGTTGTTTTTGGCACTGGTTATCGGGCCCTTGCTTTTCCGAGAGTCGGAAGAAGCAGATATTACAGCTATTTTAAAACACTGGCGAATCATTGTCTATCTCATATTTCCAGTGATTTTTATCTCTACTTTGAGTTTGGGTGGCTTGGCCCATCTTCTTTGGCTCAGCCTTCCCTTGGCAGCTTGTTTGGCTGTTGGGGCAGCCCTTGGGCCTACGGACTTGGTGGCTTTTGCTTCTCTTTCGGAGCGTTTTAGCTTTCCTAAGCGTGTGTCCAATATCCTTAAGGGTGAAGGACTCTTGAATGATGCATCAGGTTTGGTTGCCTTTCAGGTAGCCTTGACAGCCTGGACAACTGGAGCCTTTTCCCTTGGGCAAGCTAGTAGTTCGCTCATCTTTTCAATTCTAGGCGGTTTTTTGATTGGCTTTTTAACAGCCATGACCAACCGTTTCCTCCATAGCTTCTTGCTAAGTGTGAGAGCAACAGATATTGCTAGTGAGCTCCTTCTGGAATTGAGTTTGCCCTTGATAACCTTCTTCCTGGCAGAAGAAGTCCACGTTTCAGGGATTATTGCCGTTGTAGTTGCTGGGATTTTAAAGGCAAGCCGTTTTAAGAAAATTACGCTCCTCGAAGCCCAAGTGGATACGGTGACCGAGACGGTCTGGCACACAGTGAACTTTATGCTCAACGGTTCCGTCTTTGTGATTTTAGGGATGGAGTTGGAAATGATAGCAGAGCCTATCTTGACCAATCCAATCTATAATCCCTTACTGTTATTGGTATCTCTTATAGCCCTTACCTTTGTCCTCTTTGCTATTCGTTTTGTCATGATTTATGGCTATTATGCCTATAGGACTAGACGTCTCAAGAAAAAGTTGAATAAATATATGAAGGACATGCTTCTCTTGACCTTCTCAGGTGTTAAGGGAACCGTGTCTATTGCTACAATTCTTCTGATACCAAGTAATCTAGAACAGGAATATCCTCTCTTACTTTTCCTTGTCGCAGGGGTGACGCTTGTCAGCTTTTTAACAGGTCTCTTGGTCCTGCCTCATCTTTCTGATGAACAGGAAGAAAGCAAGGACTATCTCATGCATATCGCCATTTTGAATGAAGTAACGCTAGAGTTGGAAAAAGAGTTGGAAGACACTAAAAATAAACTTCCCCTCTATGCGGCTATTGACAATTACCATGGACGTATTGAAAATCTCATCCTGAGTCAAGAAAATAAGGGGGCTCAAGAAGACTGGGCTGCTTTGAAACTCTTGATTCTTAGTATTGAAAGTGATGGATTGGAACAGACCTATGAAGAGGGAAACATTAGCAATCGTGCTTACCGAGTTTACCAACGTTATCTGAAAAATATAGAACGAGGCATCAATCGTAAATTTGCGTCACGATTGACCTATTATTTCCTTGTTTCCTTGAGGATTTTACGTTTTCTCCTTCATGAAATTTTTACTCTCGGAAAGACCTTCCGTAGCTGGAAGGACAAGGAGAAAAGCCGTCTCCGTGCTCTTGATTATGACCAAATTGCAGAGCTCTATCTGGCCAATACAGAGATGATTATTGAAAGTTTGGAAAACCTGAAGGGGGTCTATAGACGCTCTTTGATTAGTTTTATGCAGGAGTCTCGTCTTCGTGAAACAGCTATCATCACCAGTGGTGCCTTTGTCGAACGGGTTATCAATCGTGTCAAACCCAACAATATTGATGAAATGCTGAGAGGATATTATCTGGAGCGTAAGTTGATTTTCGAATACGAAGAAAAACGATTGATTACGACCAAGTATGCCAAGAAGTTACGACAAAATGTCAATAACTTAGAGAACTATTCTCTGAAGGAAGCTGCCAATACCCTGCCTTATGATATGGTGGAATTGGTAAGAAGAAATTAGTTAATACTCTTCGAAAATCTCTTCAAACCACGTCAGCGTCGCCTTGGATTATATATGTGACTGACTTCGTCAGTTTCATCTACAACCTCAAAGCAGGGCTTTGAGCAACCTGCGGCTAGCTTCCTAGTTTGCTATTTGATTTTCATTGAGTATAAGATTATAAGTGAAGGAGTGTGACATGAAAAAGTGGTGGAAAGAGCTGATAGACAAGCCTTTATTAAAAGCTTTTTTACATTATTATCAAGCATCAGATAGTGAGTTGACCAGTGTCGCAGTAGCCTACTATTGGTTGATTTCAATTTTCCCCCTGCTTTTGGTGGTGGTCAATATCCTGCCTTATTTTCAGATTCCTGTGGGAGAATTTCTGGACTTTATGAAAGACGTCCTGCCCCCAAGCCTCTATGAAGGTGTGGAAAAAATAGCCAGAGAAGTCTTGACCCAACCTTCAACAGGTTTATTGAGTTTTTCTGTTTTATCGGCGTTATGGAGTTTTTCAAAATCTATGAATTTCTTGCAAAAAGCTTTTAACAAGGCTTATGGCGTCGAAAAGAGTCGTGGACTTATTTCCCATCAGATGGTAAGTCTCCTAGTCAGTTTTGGTTTGCAGCTTCTCTTTGCGTTTGCCTTGTTTTTGAGCTTATTTGGGCAGATGATTTTGGATTTACTTGCTCATTATTGGACAAAAGATGGCATTATCTATCAGGCTTTACAAGGTTTAGCAGGTCCTCTGACTTACGCCCTCCTCTTTGCTATCTTGGTCATGCTTTATTATTTTCTTCCCAATCTATCTAACAGGAAACTTAGTTATACCCTACCAGGCAGTGCCTTTGTTCTCTTAGTGATTTTAGTTCTACTAACTCTGTTTTCTAGTTATCTCAATTACTATGTCCATCATTTAGTGGATGTCCGAATTTTAGGTTCCGTTCTTCTTGTTGTTATGATGTTTTGGTTTATCTTGATTGCTAAAATTGTTATCCTAGGCGCGGTGATCAATGCTAGTGTTCAGAGTTTGAAAGATCCGAGCTTTAATAAAGATTAACTATTTATCTATTACAAAAGCGCATACTATCAAGGTTTTAGTGCCTGATAATATGCGCTTTTTGATTGTGAAAATTAATAGATAAACATGGCATCGCCAAAACTAAAGAAGCGGTAGTGTTCTTGGATGGCATGGTGGTAGGCATCTAAGACTAATTCACGGCCAGCAAAGGCAGAAACCAACATGACCAGAGTTGATTTTGGAAGGTGGAAATTGGTTGAAAAGGCATCTACAACCTTCCATTCATAGCCAGGTTTGATAAAGATATTGGTCCAGCCAGAATCTGCTTGTATTTGTCCATCAAACTTGGAACCAATAGTCTCCAAGGTGCGGATAGAAGTGGTTCCGACAGCGATGACGCGACCACCATTTTCCTTAACAGAGCGAAGGGTGGCAGCAGCTTCCTCAGAAAGTTGGTAGAATTCTGAGTGCATTTCGTGTTCGTCCAAATTGTCCACAGAGACAGGTCTAAATGTTCCGAGTCCGACATGAAGAGTTAGATAGACTAGATGAACACCCTTAGCTTGGATTTCTGCCAGCAGTTCTTTGGTGAAGTGAAGACCAGCAGTCGGTGCTGCAGCAGAGCCACTTTCTTTAGCGTAGACCGTTTGATAGCGTTCACGGTCATCCAATTTTTCGTGGATATAAGGTGGTAGCGGCATTTCTCCCAGACTTTCCAAGACTTCTAGGAAAATTCCTTGGTATTCAAAGCGGACAATGCGGCCCCCGTGAGTCAATTCTTCCGTAACGATAGCGCTGAGACGGCCATCACCAAAGTTGACACGAGTACCGACCTTGAGGCGTTTGGCAGGTTTAGCCAGAACTTCCCACTCATCACCACTAATGTTTTTGAGTAGGAGCAGTTCCACATGACCTCCAGTTTCTTCCTTTTGACCATAGAGGCGGGCAGGGAGAACGCGGGTATCGTTCATGACAAGAGCATCACCAGGTTCCAGCATATCAATAATAGAGTGGAAGTGTTTATCCTGCATTTCTCCCGTCTCACGATTGACGATAAGGAGTTTAGAGGCATCTCGTTTTTCAAGGGGTGTTTGGGCAATCAATTCCTCAGGCAAGTGGAAATCAAAATCAGCTGTATTCATATTTCTGTTCATTCTTTCTAAGTTCTAATCTTATCCATTATAACATGTTTCAAGTATAGTCGCTCTTTTTTTGAAAATTAAATCGTTTTCACTTGACAAAAATTGGTCTATACCATATAATAAATATAGATTGAAACGGAGGATAAAAAGATGAAAGTTATTAAAGTTGAAAACCAAATCGAGGGTGGAAAAGTTGCTTTTGAGATTTTGAAGGAAAAATTGGCCAATGGAGCTCAAACCCTAGGACTTGCTACAGGAAGTAGCCCACTTGAATTTTACAAGGAAATTGTTGAGAGTGACCTTGATTTTTCAAATTTAACCAGTGTCAACCTTGATGAGTATGTAGGACTTGATGGAGATAATCCACAGTCTTACCGTTACTTCATGCAAGAAAACTTGTTTAACCAAAAACCATTTAAAGAAAGTTTCTTGCCTCGTGGGGTTAAGGACAATGCTGAAGCTGAAGTTGAACGCTACAACCAAATTTTGGCTGACCATCCAGTTGACCTCCAAATCTTGGGAATCGGTCGCAATGGACATATCGGATTTAATGAACCTGGTACTCCATTTGACAGTCAAACGCATCTGGTAGAGCTTGACCAGTCTACTATTGAAGCCAATGCGCGCTTTTTTGACAAGATTGAAGACGTTCCAACTCAAGCCATTTCAATGGGAATTAAAAACATCTTGGATGCCAAGTCAATTATTCTCTTTGCTTATGGTGAGTCGAAAGCAGAAGCCATTGCCGGAACAGTGTCTGGCCCAGTGACTGAGAATCTCCCAGCAAGTAGCCTCCAAAATCACCCTGATGTGACGATCATCGCAGATGCTGAAGCGCTCAGCCTACTTGAAAAATAAAAAACGAAACCCTTCAGTTTCTTCTATCTGAGTGCTTTAAACTCTTGTATAAATGGCAAAAAAATCAAAATTAAACCGGATTTTTTCTTGACAATTATTCCTTTTACGTGTAAAATAGAATAGATCTTGAACTTGAAGGGAGTGAAAAAAATGTCTAAAACAGTAGTACGTAAGAATGAATCTCTTGACGACGCACTTCGTCGTTTCAAACGTGCGGTTACTAAAGCTGGTACTCTTCAAGAAACACGCAAACGTGAATTCTATGAAAAACCTTCTGTAAAACGTAAACGTAAATCAGAAGCAGCTCGTAAACGTAAAAAATTCTAATTAGAAATGAAAGGCTGGAGAAATCTAGTCTTTTTTCTTTTAATACTCTTCGAAAATCTCTTCAAACCACGTCAACGTCGCCTTGCCGTATATATGTTACTGACTTCGTCAGTTTCATCTACAACCTCAAAACAGTGTTTTGAGCAACCTGCGGCTAGTTTCCTAGTTTGCTCTTTGATTTTCATTGAGTATAAATAAATACTTCAAAGCCTGCAAAAATCTGAAACTTCTAAGGACAATTTGATATAATAGTAAAAAGAACTCGATTGAAGGAGGAAATGATGTCGGTTTTAGTAAAAGAAGTGATTGAAAAGCTTAGACTAGACATTGTCTATGGCGAACCAGAATTACTTGAAAAGGAAATTAATACCGCGGACATTACGCGACCTGGTCTTGAAATGACGGGCTATTTTGACTATTATACGCCTGAGCGGATTCAACTTTTGGGAATGAAGGAGTGGTCCTATCTCGTTTCGATGTCCTCTCACAACCGTTACCAAGTCTTGAAAAAAATGTTTCTACCTGAGACACCTGCGGTTATTGTTGCTCGTGGTTTGGTGGTTCCTGAGGAGATGCTAAAGGCAGCTAGAGAATGTAAGATTGCTATTTTAACTAGCCGTACGGCGACCAGTCGATTGTCTGGAGAGTTATCTAGTTATCTGGATTCACGTTTGGCAGAACGTACCAGTGTGCACGGTGTCTTGATGGATATCTATGGTATGGGTGTCTTGATTCAGGGCGATAGTGGCATCGGTAAGAGTGAGACAGGTCTAGAGCTTGTCAAACGTGGTCACCGCTTGGTAGCTGATGACCGGGTCGATATCTTTGCTAAGGATGAGATTACTCTTTGGGGTGAACCGGCTGAAATCTTGAGACACTTGATTGAAATTCGTGGGGTTGGGATTATCGATGTTATGAGTCTCTACGGTGCCAGTGCCGTCAAGGATTCTTCACAAGTCCAGTTGGCTGTTTACTTGGAAAATTACGATACGCATAAGACTTTTGACCGTCTTGGAAACAATGCAGAGGAAATTGAAATTTCTGGTGTATCTATTCCGCGTATCCGCATCCCGGTTAAAACAGGTCGTAATATCTCTGTTGTGATTGAGGCTGCTGCCATGAATTATCGTGCCAAGGAAATGGGCTTTGATGCGACTCGTTTGTTCGAAGAACGTTTGACAAACCTCATTGCTCAAAACGAGGTGCCTAATGCTTGATCCAATTGCTATTCATCTAGGCCCTCTAGCTATTCGTTGGTATGCCTTGTGTATTGTAACAGGCTTGATTCTTGCGGTTTATTTGACCATGAAAGAAGCGCCTAGAAAGAAGATTATACCAGACGATATTTTAGATTTCATCTTGATAGCCTTTCCATTGGCTATTTTAGGAGCACGTCTCTATTATGTTATTTTCCGTTTTGATTACTATAGTCAGAATTTGGGAGAAATTTTTGCCATTTGGAATGGTGGTTTGGCCATTTACGGTGGTTTGATAACTGGTGCCCTTGTGCTCTATATCTTTGCTGATCGCAAACTCATCAATACTTGGGATTTTCTAGACATTGCGGCGCCAAGCGTCATGATTGCCCAAAGTTTGGGTCGCTGGGGCAATTTCTTTAACCAAGAAGCCTATGGTGCAGCAGTGGATAATCTGGATTATCTACCTGGCTTTATCCGTGACCAGATGTATATTGAAGGGAGCTACCGTCAGCCGACCTTCCTTTATGAGTCTCTTTGGAATCTACTTGGCTTTGCCTTGATTTTGATATTGAGACGAAAATGGAAGAGTCTCAGACGAGGTCATATCACTGCCTTTTACTTGATTTGGTATGGTTTCGGTCGTATGGTCATCGAAGGCATGCGAACAGATAGCCTCATGTTCTTTGGCCTTCGAGTGTCTCAATGGCTATCAGTTGTTCTTATCGGACTGGGTATTTTTATCGTTCTATATCAAAATCGAAAGAAGGCCCCTTACTATATTTCAGAGGAGGAAAACTAAATGTTAGAAGTTGCATATATTCTTGTAGCCCTTGCTTTGATTGTATTTTTAGTGTATTTAATCATTACTGTACAAAAGCTTGGACGTGTTATCGATGAAACAGAGAAGACGATTAAAACCTTGACTTCAGATGTGGATGTGACCTTGCATCATACCAATGAATTGCTGGCTAAGGTCAATGTCTTGGCAGATGATATCAATGTCAAGGTGGCAACGATTGATCCACTCTTTAGTGCAGTGGCAGATTTATCTCTATCTGTTTCAGACCTCAATGACCATGCGCGTGTCTTGAGCAAGAAAGCTTCTTCAGCTGGTTCAAAAACACTTAAGACTGGTGCAAGTTTGTCAGCTCTTCGTGTAGCAAGTAAATTTTTCAAAAAATAAAAAAGGAGAATTCTTATGGGTAAACTATCCTCAATCCTTTTAGGAACCGTTTCAGGTGCAGCTCTCGCCTTGTTTTTAACAAGCGACAAGGGCAAACAAGTTTGCAGTCAGGCTCAAGATTTTCTAGATGATTTGAGAGAAGATCCTGAGTATGCCAAGGAGCAGGTCTGTGGAAAACTGACAGAAGTCAAGGAGCAGGCTACAGATTTTGTTCTTAAAACCAAAGAACAGGTTGAGTCAGGTGAAATCACTGTGGACAGTGTCCTTGCTCAAGCCAAATCATGTGCTCGTCAAGCGACAGAAGCATCAAAAGATCGATTCAATAATCTCAAGGAGCAATGGCAAGAAAAGGCTGAAACTCTTGATGAATCAGAAGAGATTGTTATTGACATAACAGAAGAATAAACCATCACCATCTCTGGACGGACTATGTATCTGGGGATGGTGATTTTTTTCTCGTAGCCTGTCTTTGTGGTATAATAATTACTATGCAGAAAAAACCAACGTCAGCCTATGTGCACATCCCATTTTGTACCCAGATTTGTTATTACTGTGACTTTTCAAAAGTTTTTATCAAGAATCAGCCGGTAGATAGTTATTTGGAGCATTTGCTGGAAGAGTTTCGTTCTTATGACATTCAAAAGTTACGAACCCTTTACATCGGTGGTGGGACGCCAACGGCTTTGTCAGCACCGCAATTAGAGGTGCTCTTAAATGGCTTGACTAAAAATCTAGATTTGTCAGTCTTGGAAGAGTTGACCATTGAGGCCAACCCAGGCGATTTGGATGCAGATAAGATAGCTGTTTTGAAAAACTCGGCTGTCAATCGTGTTTCGCTAGGTGTGCAAACTTTTGATAACAAAATGCTGAAAAAGATTGGGCGCAGTCATTTGGAGAAGGACATTTATGAAAATATCGACCGCCTGAAACTGGCTGGTTTTGACAATATCTCTATTGACTTGATTTATGCACTGCCTGGTCAGACTATGGAGCAAGTTAAGGACAATGTGGCTAAGGCCATTGGGCTGGATATTCCCCATATGAGTTTGTATAGTTTGATTTTGGAAAATCATACGGTCTTTATGAACCGTATGCGACGAGGGAAATTGCCTCTGCCTAAGGAGGAACTTGAGGCTGAGATGTTTGAGTATATCATCGCAGAGCTGGAGCGAGCAGGTTTTGAGCATTATGAAATTTCCAATTTCTCCAAGCCTGGTTTTGAAAGTCGCCACAATCTCATGTACTGGGACAATGCCGAATACTATGGCATCGGTGCTGGGGCATCTGGTTATGTCAATGGTGTTCGTTATAAAAATCATGGTCCCATTCGTCATTATCTCAATGCGGTTGAGGAAGGCAATGCTCGGATCACAGAAGAGCACCTGAGTCAAAAGGAGCAAATGGAAGAAGAAATGTTCCTAGGTCTCCGCAAGAAATCAGGGGTTTCCATGGCGCGATTTGAGGAAAAATTTGGTCGGTCTTTTGATGGACTTTATGGAGAAATTGTCAGAGACTTGGTTCAACAAGGTCTCATGCAAATAGAGGGTGACCGCGTGCGCATGACAAAAAGAGGTCTCTTTTTGGGAGACACCGTAGCAGAACGATTTATTTTGGAGTAGGAAGATGGGCTTAACTTATCAAATGAAAATGAAAATTCCTTTTGATATGGCTGATATGAATGGTCATATTAAACTTCCAGATGTGATTTTGTTATCCCTGCAAGTTTCAGGGATGCAGTCGATTGAGTTGGGAGTTAGTGATAAGGCCATTTTGGAAGACTATAATCTGGTCTGGATTATCACAGACTATGATATTGAGGTGGTTCGTTTGCCTCGCTTTGCGGAAGAAATCACTATTGAAACGGAAGCCCTGAGCTACAATCGACTCTTTTGCTACCGTCGCTTTACCATTTATGATGAAGCAGGTCAGGAACTCATCCACATGATAGCGACTTTTGTTCTGATGGACCGAGATAGTCGAAAAGTCCATGCTGTCGAACCTGAGATTGTGGCTCCTTACCAGTCTGATTTTGATAAAAAACTTATCCGCGGACCAAAGTATGAGTCCTTGAACGAGCCAATCAGCAAGGATTACCATGTCCGTTTTTACGACTTGGATATGAATGGTCATGTTAATAACAGTAAGTATCTGGACTGGATTTTTGAGGTCATGGGAGCGGACTTTTTGACCCAATATATTCCCAAGAGAATCAACCTCAAGTATGTCAAGGAAGTTCGACCAGGTGGGGTTATTACATCGGCTGTTGAACGGACTGGACTGGAAAGCAAGCATGAGATTACAAGCGACGGGGCTACCAATGCCCAAGCTATGATTACTTGGCAAGAAATGAAAAAGGATTAGAGAAAATATGAAATATAAAGGCTATTTAATTGATTTAGACGGAACTATTTATAAGGGTAAAGACAGAATCCCAGCAGGGGAGGCTTTTATCCATGAATTGCAAAAGCGGGACATTCCCTATCTCTTTGTGACCAACAATACAACCCGTACTCCAGAGAGTGTTCAAGAAATGTTGGCTCAGAATTTTAATATCGATACGCCCCTATCGACTGTCTACACAGCGACTTTGGCCACTATCGACTATATGAATGACTTGGGGCTTGAAAAGACGGTCTATGTCATCGGAGAAGCAGGGCTTAAGGAAGCCATTAAGGCGGCTGGTTATGTCGAAGACAAGGAAAATCCTGCCTATGTGGTAGTAGGCCTGGACTGGCAAGTTGATTATGAAAAATTTGCGACAGCAACTCTTGCTATCCAAAAGGGAGCTCATTTTATCGGAACCAATCCTGACCTCAACATCCCGACAGAACGCGGTCTTTTGCCAGGTGCTGGTTCACTGATTACGCTTCTTGAAGTAGCAACACGAGTGAAGCCTGTTTATATTGGAAAACCAAATGCCATTATTATGGACAAGGCGGTTGAGCACTTAGGTTTGGAACGTGAAGAGTTAATCATGGTCGGAGATAACTACCTGACTGATATCCGGGCTGGGATTGACAATGGTATTCCAACGCTTTTGGTGACGACAGGTTTTACCAAGGCAGAAGAAGTAGCAGACCTGCCAATCGCACCGACTCATGTGGTTTCTAGTCTTGCGGAGTGGGATTTTGATGAAAACTAAACTGACCTTTTGGAGCTCTATGCTCTTTCTCCTCTCGCTTTCTATCCTTCTGACCATTTATCTGGCTTGGGTCTTCTATCCTATGGAGATTCAGTGGTTGCACCTAACGAATCGAGTTTATCTAAAACCAGAAACTATTCAATACAATTTTCATATCTTGATGAATTATCTTACCAATCCTTTTAGCCAGGTCTTGCAGATGCCTGATTTTCGTTCGTCAGCAGCTGGTCTGCACCACTTTGCGGTGGTCAAAAATCTCTTTCACTTGGTTCAGCTAGTAGCCCTAGTGACACTGCCAAGTTTTTACGTCTTTGTCAAAGGGATTGTGAAAAAGGGCTTTTTATCTCTATTCAGTAAGGGGCTTTTGACTCTAGTAGTCTTGCCTGTGCTGATTGGTCTTGGGGGAGTTTTGATTGGTTTTGACCAATTCTTTACTCTTTTCCATCAAATTCTCTTTGTGGGAGATGATACCTGGCTTTTTGACCCAGCCAAGGATCCTGTTATTCTGATTTTGCCAGAGACCTTTTTCCTTCATGCCTTCCTCCTCTTTTTTGCCCTCTATGAAAGCTTCTTTGGCTATCTTTATCTAAAAAGTCGTAGGAAGTGAAACGAAAGATGTTCTTATTTCACATGTATAAATTAGGTGTGTGATTCGAAACTATCGTTAAGAGTGAATTAACTAATTCAGAAATGTATTAATCGTTCGCAAACAGTCTATTTTTCTTGAAAAAATAGGCTTTTTTTCTAAAAATCTCTAGTCAAGCGCTTTATTTTTTTGTATAATAGAAGTAGCAAAGTATAGATAAGAAGAGAAAAGCATGATTACACTATTTCTATCACCGAGCTGTACTTCATGTCGTAAGGCAAAGGCCTGGTTAGAGAAACATAAGGTGCCCTTTGAGGAGCATAATATTATGACCAGTCCCTTAACAAGAAAAGAATTGCAACACATTCTTTCCTTGACCGAAAATGGTACTGATGACATCATTTCAACTCGTTCAAAAATTTTTCAAAAATTAGATATTGATGTAGAGAGTATCTCGGTATCAGAATTGCTTCATTTGATTGAGCAGTACCCTAGTCTTTTGCGTCGTCCCATTATTATTGATGCCAAACGTATGCAGATCGGTTTTAATGAAGATGAGATTCGTGCTTTTCTCCCTCGTAGTTATCGTAAGCAAGAACTAAAAGAAGCAAGAATGAGAGCTGGTATTAGTTAATGAACAAACAGTATAGTTACCCACTAGATTTGTCGTGGAGCACTGAAGAACTTGCTTCAGTGCTTTCTTTTTTTAATGATGTTGAAGCTGCCTATGAAAGCAAGGTAGAGGCTAAAAAGTTACTGGACTCCTATAAGGGATTCAAGGTGGTCGTGCCAAGCAAGAGTGAAGAGAAACGTTTGGGACGAGAATTTGAAACAGTTAGTGGCTATTCGCTCTACCGAGCGGTTCAGGCTGCCAAGGAAAAAGGGGAAGGAAAGATTTCTCTTGGAAAGTAAATTTGAATTTGCTAAAGAGCTGGTCAAGAAGGCGGGCCAGTACATCCTTGACCATATGCAGGAAGATTTGTGTGTTGAGACGAAGACCTCTCCAACAGATTTGGTGACCAGACTGGACAAGGAAGTTCAGGAGCTCTTGGTTGGTGAGATTTTATCCCGTTATCCTGAGGATAAGATTTGTGCTGAAGAAGGTTGTCTGCGAGCCTCGGTTCAAGAGGGCAAGGTTTGGGTCATTGATCCAATTGATGGTACCAATAATTTTGTAGCCCAGCAGGAAGATTTTGCTGTTATGATGGCTTATTTTGAAAATGGCCAGGGACAGTTTGGTCTGATTTATGATGTGGTCAAAGGGGATTGTTATCACGGTGGTGGTAAGTTTCCGGTTTGCCGAAATGATCAGCCCCTAGCTCCCTTTAAAGTAAAACCCCTTGGAGATTTTCTTATTGCAGGGAATAGTGGTATGTTGGAAACCAATGAATGGGGCTTGGCTGATTTGAGTCGGGCTGTACTCGGTGTACGTGTCTATGGGAGTGCGGCCATTAGTTTTGCCAAGATTTTGTCAGGGCGTTTGTTGACCTATGTTACTTATCTGCAACCATGGGATTATGCTGCGGCTAGTATTTTAGGGGAAAGTCTGGGCTATCGGGTTGTGACCCTTTCTGGTCAAGCGCTTGATTTTCAAACCAGACAGCCGGTCATGATGCTACCTCTTGAGATGCAGGAGGAAATTCAGTCCTATATTTACGAAAGGAAAAGAACTTAAATGCAATTTCCAGAAGGATTTGTTGAAAAATATGAAGAGATACTAGGAGATGAGGCAAGAGATTTTCTTGCCTCTTTTGAGGAGGAAGCGGTTTCGGCCTTTCGGGTCAATCCTTTAAAAGAAGCGCCAGTTTCCTTTCCTGATGCCATCCCTCAAACTCCTTGGGGCCACTATGGAAAGGTTTCAGGGAAATCGCCTGAGCATGCTACAGGTCTAGTTTATTCGCAAGAACCCGCTGCCCAGATGGTAGCGCAGGTAGCCCAACCCAGTCCTGGAATGAAGGTCTTGGATTTGGCTGCTGCACCGGGTGGCAAATCAACTCAGCTGGCAGCCTATCTAGCAGGGGAGGGTATTCTCGTTTCCAATGAAATTTCAAGCAAACGGGCTAAGATTTTAGTAGAAAACATGGAGCGTTTCGGAGCGACAAATGTCGTGGTGACCAATGAATCTGCTGACCGTTTGGCCAAGGTTTTTAAGGGCTATTTTGACCTCATTGTCCTTGATGCCCCCTGCTCAGGGGAAGGGATGTTCCGTAAGCAACCAGATGCTATGGACTATTGGAGCTTAGATTATCCAAGTCAATGTGCTAGCTTGCAAAGAGAAATTCTGGAAGATGCAGTGACCATGCTAGCAGAGGGAGGTCGTCTGGTTTATTCAACCTGTACCTGGGCACCTGAAGAAAACGAAGAAATCGTCAATTGGTTGCTGGAAGAGTATGATTTTGATTTGCTGCCAGTAGAGCATATCAATGGAATGGTAGCTGGTATTGACCTGCCAGAAACGGCTCGGATGTATCCTCATCATTTTAAGGGAGAGGGTCAGTTTGTCGCCCATTTGCAATTTAAAGGCGAAAATCCAGCCCCAAAATGTAAGGTAAGTAAGAGCAATCTCAGTCGAGAACAAGTTGCCTTGTGGCAGGAATTTGCCCAAAAACACTTGAAGGTCAATCTAAGAGGTATCTTGCAGACTTTTGGGGACCAACTTTATCTCTTGCCCGAACTTTTGCCAGATTTAGGAAAACTCAAGATTGCTCGGAATGGACTGCATCTAGGGACCTTTAAGAAGAAACGCTTTGAGCCTAGTTTTGCTCTTGGTCTAGCCTTGAAACCGAGTCAGATCAAGCGGTCGGTTGAAATTGATCAAGAGGAGTTTGTAAAATATGCGGCTGGAGAAACCGTTCAGCTGGCGGAAAGTCTGCCAAATGGTTGGTACCAAGTTTTGGTTCAAGGAAATGGTTTGGGCTTTGCTAAGGTGACTGGAAATGTTTTGAAAAATTATTTTCCTAAAGGCCTCAGATTCAAGTGAAAATGCTAGTCAAAGTAGCTTGTCTATGTTATAGTGGAAGTATGGATTTTTTCAAATTGTCTTTTATTTTAAGTCAAAATTTGTTGAGAAGGTAGCTGAGCAAATTTCTAGTAAAATTAAGCTAGTAACTTCAGTTGGATCCCAATTTTCAAAATAAAAACATAACTAAATAGTTGAAAAAATTCATAGCATTCACCATTATTTTCAAGGAGAAAAACAGTGAAAAAAAGGAAAAAACTCGCTCTATTCCTTGCGGCTCTTTTGCTAGCAGGTTCTTTGGCGGGATGTGCTAGCTGGATTGATCGTGGAGAATCCATGACAGCTGTTGGCTCAACGGCTCTTCAGCCCTTGGTCGAAGCAGCAGCAGATGAATTTGGCTCTATGCACGTTGGAAAAACAGTTAACGTCCAAGGTGGCGGATCTGGTACAGGTTTGTCTCAGGTTCAGTCTGGAGCCGTTGATGTAGGAAATTCAGACGTATTTGCCGAGGAAAAAGACGGTATCAATGCCTCCGCTCTTGTGGATCACAAGGTTGCAGTAGCGGGCTTGGCAGTTATTGTGAACAAGGAAGTTGATGTTGAAAATCTGACAACTGAACAACTCCGTAGTATCTTCACAGGCCAAGTGACCAACTGGAAAGAAGTCGGTGGGAAAGACCTAGCCATTTCCATTATCAACCGTGCGGCAAGTTCTGGTTCACGTGCAACCTTTGATAGTGTTGTCATGGATGGTCAATCTGCCGTGCAGAGTCAAGAACAGGATTCAAATGGGATGGTCAAAAACATTGTTTCCCAGACACCAGGAGCCATTTCTTACCTAGCCTTTGCCTATGTGGATGACTCGGTGAAACGCATGAAGTTGAATGGCTATGAGCCGATTGCAGAAAATGTTACAAGCAATAACTGGCCTTTGTGGTCTTATGAACACATGTATACACTAGGCCAACCAAATGAATTGGTGGCAGAATTCCTCAACTTTGTCCTCTCTGATGAAGCGCAAAGTGGAATTGTTAAGGGGATGGGCTATATTTCTGTTAAGGAAATGAAGGTTGAAAAAGATGCTGTAGGAACGGTGACAGCACTAGAAGGGAGTCAATAATGAATCAAGAAGAATTAGCTAAAAAATTACTTTCTCCCTCAAAGAACTCTCGTCTAGAGAAACTAGGAAAAGGCTTAACCTTTGCCTGTCTGTCTTTGATTGTCATTATTGTGGCTATGATTTTGATTTTCGTAGCCCAAAAAGGCTTGTCGACCTTCTTTGTCAATGGGGTCAATATCTTTGATTTCCTTTTTGGACAAACTTGGAATCCTTCAGGTAAACAATTTGGTGCCCTTCCTATGATTTTGGGTTCCTTTATTGTCACAATCCTATCAGCTCTTATCGCAACTCCTTTTGCCATTGGTGCGGCAGTCTTTATGACTGAAGTCTCACCAAAAGGTGCTAGAGTCTTGCAACCAGCCATTGAATTGCTAGTCGGGATTCCTTCAGTCGTGTATGGATTTATCGGTTTACAGGTCGTAGTTCCTTTTGTCCGTAGTGTCTTTGGTGGAACTGGTTTTGGGATTTTATCAGGGATTTTTGTTCTCTTTGTCATGATCTTACCGACGGTAACCTTTATGACAACCGATAGCTTGCGTGCGGTACCTCGTCACTACCGCGAAGCTAGTTTGGCTATGGGAGCTACTCGTTGGCAAACCATCTGGCGCGTGACCTTAAAGGCTGCGCGTTCAGGGATTTTTACAGCAGTGGTCTTTGGGATGGCGCGTGCCTTTGGTGAGGCCTTGGCCATTCAGATGGTAGTCGGAAACTCAGCTGTTGTCCCAACTTCACTAACAACACCTGCTGCGACCTTGACCTCTGTTTTGACCATGGGTATCGGAAATACCGTTATGGGAACCGTTGACAATAACGTTCTCTGGTCACTGGCCTTAGTCTTGCTCTTGATGAGTTTGGCCTTCAACAGTGTGATTAAATTGATTACGAAAGAAAGAGGAAAGAAAAACTATGCACGCTAAGAAATTAGATAAAATTGCAACAGCTGTCCTCTACTCGATTGCAGGGATTATTGTGGCCATCTTGGCATCCTTGATTCTTTATATCTTGGTTCGTGGTTTGCCCCACATCTCTTGGTCTTTCTTGACCGGCAAATCATCTTCCTACCAAGCAGGCGGAGGAATTGGAATTCAGCTCTATAATTCCTTCTTCCTTCTGGTCATCACCTTGATTATCTCTGTGCCTTTATCTATGGGGGCTGGGATTTTCCTAGCTGAATATGCTAAAAAAGGTCCTGTGACCAACTTTGTCAGAACCTGTATTGAAATCTTGTCTTCATTGCCATCAGTGGTTGTGGGTCTATTTGGTTACTTGATCTTTGTAGTTCAGTTTGAGTATGGATTTTCAATCATTTCAGGTGCCTTGGCCTTGACAGTCTTTAACCTGCCTCAGATGACTCGTAATGTTGAAGACAGTTTGAAACACGTTCACCACACGCAACGTGAAGCTGGCCTAGCTCTTGGGATTTCTCGTTGGGAGACTGTAGTCCATGTAGTCATTCCAGAAGCCCTTCCAGGGATTGTAACGGGGGTTGTCTTGGCCTCTGGTCGTATCTTTGGTGAGGCTGCTGCTTTGATTTACACAGCAGGACAATCCGCTCCAGCTCTTGACTGGTCTAACTGGAATATTCTCAGTGTGACCAGCCCAATCTCTATCTTCCGTCAAGCAGAAACCTTGGCTGTCCACATCTGGAAAGTCAATAGCGAAGGAACCATTCCAGATGGAACCATCGTATCAGCAGGTTCTGCGGCCGTGCTCCTCATCTTTATCCTCATATTTAACTTTGGAGCCCGTAAACTCGGAAGTTACCTACATAAGAAATTAACCGCTGCCTAAAGGAGAAGCCATGTCAAAATATAATTGGGATGAAAAGCATATCATCACCTTTCCTGAAGAGAAAGTGGCCCTCTCTACTAAGGATTTACATGTTTACTACGGTAAAAAAGAATCCATCAAGGGCATCGATATGCAATTTGAAAAAAATAAAATTACAGCCTTAATTGGCCCATCTGGATCTGGGAAATCAACCTACCTCCGCAGTCTCAATCGTATGAATGATACCATTGATATTGCCAAGGTCACAGGTCAAATCCTCTACCAAGGGATTGATGTCAACCGTCCAGAAATTAATGTCTATGAGATGCGTAAGCACATCGGAATGGTCTTCCAACGACCAAATCCTTTTGCCAAGTCTATCTACCGCAATATCACTTTTGCCCATGAACGTGCAGGGGTTAAGGACAAGCAAGTCTTGGATGAAATTGTGGAAACCTCTCTTCGTCAAGCTGCCCTTTGGGATCAGGTCAAAGACGATTTGCACAAGTCAGCCTTGACCCTATCAGGTGGTCAGCAGCAACGTCTCTGTATCGCTCGTGCTATTTCGGTCAAGCCAGATATTCTCTTGATGGATGAGCCAGCGTCAGCCTTGGATCCCATTGCGACGGCCCAGCTGGAAGAAACCATGTTGGAATTGAAGAAGGATTTCACTATCATCATCGTGACCCACAGTATGCAGCAGGCTGCGCGTGCTAGTGACTACACAGGATTTTTCTACTTGGGCGACTTGATTGAGTACGATAAGACCTCTAATATTTTCCAAAATGCCAAACTACAGTCAACCAATGACTACGTAACAGGACACTTTGGATAGAAAGGAAACAGTATGACAGAAGCGATTTTACAGGTATCAGACCTGTCCGTTTACTACAATCAAAAAAAGGCCTTGAATAGTGTTTCCCTATCTTTCCAACCTAAGGAAATTACAGCCTTGATTGGTCCATCTGGATCAGGGAAGTCAACCCTTCTCAAGGCAATCAACCGCATGGGGGATCTTAATCCAGAGGTGACTACAACTGGTTCAGTAGTTTATAACGGTCATAATATTTATAGTCCGCGTACAGATACAGTTGAATTGCGTAAAGAAATCGGTATGGTTTTCCAACAACCAAACCCCTTCCCGATGTCTATTTACGAAAATGTTGTCTACGGGCTTCGTATCAATGGAGTTAAGGACAAGCAGGTTCTGGATGAAGCAGTTGAAAAAGCCTTGCAACGAGCTTCTATCTGGGATGAGGTCAAGGATCGCCTGCATGATTCGGCTATCGGGCTTTCAGGTGGACAACAACAACGTGTCTGTGTTGCCCGTGTCTTGGCAACCAGCCCTAAAATCATTCTTTTGGATGAACCGACTTCAGCCTTGGACCCTATCTCGGCTGGTAAGATTGAAGAAACCTTGTATGGTCTAAAAGATAAATATACCATGCTCTTGGTTACGCGTTCTATGCAACAAGCCTCTCGTATTTCTGACAAGACAGGATTTTTCCTAGATGGAGATTTGATTGAGTTTAACGATACCAAGAAGATGTTCCTCAACCCACAACACAAGGAAACAGAAGATTATATTTCAGGAAAATTTGGATAAGGAGATAAATGATGTTACGTTCTCAATTTGAAGAAGATTTAGAGAAATTGCACAACCAGTTCTATGCTATGGGACAAGAAGTGCTATCCCAAATCAATCGTACAGTACGTGCCTTTGTTACGCATGACCGTGATTTGGCCAAAGAAGTCATCGAAGACGATGCAGAAGTAAACGAATACGAAGTGAAATTGGAGAAGAAATCATTTGAAATGATTGCCCTACAACAACCCGTTTCTCAGGACTTGCGTACTGTTTTGACAGTCTTGAAGGCTGTATCTGACTTGGAACGTATGGGGGACCATGCTGTTTCCATTGCCAAAGCGGCAATTCGTATGAAGGGGGAGCAACGTATCCCAGCTGTTGAAGAAGAAATCAAGAGAATGGGGCGCGATGTCAAGAACTTCGTTGAAGCAGCCCTTGAACTCTATCTCAATGGTTCAGTGGATCAGGCCTATGAAGTAGCAGCCATGGACGAAAAAATCAACCATTACTTTGATAGCATTCGTGATTTGGCTACAGAAGAAATCAAGAAAAATCCAGATGCAATCGTTACAGGTCGTGATTATTTCCAAGTGATTGCCTTCTTGGAACGTATTGGAGACTATGCCAAAAATATCTGTGAATGGGTTGTTTACTTTGAAACAGGTAAGATTGTCGAACTATAAAATAGATTCATTCTGTATAAAAAGGAGCTTGAAATCAATTGATAGCTCCTTTTCTTGAATTAAAAAAATATTTTTAAGATAAAAATTCAAAAAAATACTTGACAAGTAACTTGGATAGCGTTATAATTATACAAAATTAACAGAGAGGTTGTTTATTTATGAAATCAAAAAAATGGATATTTGTTTTATGTAGTTTTCTTGCAAGTTTCTTCTTAGTAGCTTGCCAGTCGGGTTCTAATGGTTCTCAGTCAGCTGTTGAGGCCATTAAGCAAAAGGGGAAATTAGTTGTGGCGACTAGTCCTGACTATGCACCTTTTGAATTTCAGTCTTTAGTTGACGGGAAAAATCAGGTAGTCGGTGCGGATATTGATATGGCCCAATCTATCGCTGATGAACTTGGGGTGAAGTTGGAAATTTCAAGCATGAGTTTTGACAATGTCTTGACTAGTCTTCAAACTGGTAAGGCTGATCTAGCAGTTGCGGGAATTAGTGCTACTGACGAGAGAAAAGAAGTCTTTGATTTTTCAATCCCTTACTATGAAAACAAGATTAGTTTCTTAGTTCGTAAGGCTGATGTAGAAAAATACAAGGATGTAACTAGCCTTGAAAGTGCTAATATTGCAGCCCAAAAAGGGACTGTTCCAGAGTCTATGGTCAAGGAACAATTGCCAAAAGCTCAGTTGACTTCCCTAACCAATATGGGTGAAGCTGTTAATGAATTACAGGCTGGAAAAGTTGATGCTGTTCACATGGATGAGCCTGTTGCCCTTAGTTATGCTGCTAAAAACGCAGACCTAGCTGTCGCAACTGTCAGCTTGAAGATGAAGGACGGCGAAGCCAATGCCGTTGCCCTTAGAAAAAATAGTGCTGATTTGAAAGAAGTGGTGGACAAGGTCATCCAAAAACTCAAGGATGACGGCACCTACAAAAAATATCTTGAAAAAGCAGCAACCTTAACAGAAGTTGAACAATAAGAAAAAAGCAGAGTTGGAAGTCATTCCAATTCTGCTTTTAAATAGTCTAAAACTTTTTTTAGATTGTCTAGGGACACCTTGGCAAATTGATAAGGGCAGGCATCCAAGTATGCCTCCTCAAAGAAGTTCAATTTCAGCTGACTGTGTTTGAGGCTGGCGATTTTAGGATACTGTCTGAGGTCTAGCAATAAACCATCGTGTAGGGGATAATGAGGAAGGGGACAAGGAGTGTTAGCTAGTCTTTCCTCGATTTGTTTTTGGTAAGCTTCTTGATTGGACAAGCGAGCTAGACGATTTTTTTCAAACAATTGACTGTCAATATAGAGTGACAGGGCCTTTTGCATGATGAGGTTGCTGTCGTAGTCTAGGATATTTTTGTAGGCCACAAAGGCTTCCTTGATAGCATTTGGCAGAATGAGTGCCGTAATCCGCAGGGCTGGAAAGAGGCTGGTTGAGAAGGACTTGATATAAATGACCCGCTCCTCTGTATCCAGATAGTGGAAGGTTTGGCCCTTCTTGAAGTCCAAATCTCCTAAATAGTCGTCCTCTACGATATAGACACCATACTTGGTAGCTAAGTCAAGAATAGCTCGTTTGTCTTGATCAGAATAGGAATGTCCCAGAGGATAGTGAAAGCGAGGAATAGTATAGAAAAACTTAATCTTTCCTGTCTTGAAATGGACTTCCAGCTCCTCCAAGTCAATCCCATCAATGCCTCGTTCAATTGTTTGATAGTCCAAGCCCTGAGCAATCAAGAGACGGTTCATTCGATGGTAGGTCGGCTGTTCCACCAAGATTTCCTTGGCTTGACTAGGAAAGGAAATTTGAGAGAGGATAAAAAGGGCTTGTTGGGTTCCAGAAGTCAGTACCAGTTGATCAGCCTTGCAGTAGAGGGCTTGGTCAAAGAGGAGTTGGTGAATGGACTGTCTTAGATCTTCTAATCCTTCTTGGTTGTCATAGTAGTTGAAGAGGTAGTTTTCTCGGCCAACCAAGGTTTCATTGACACAGATTCGGAAATCGTCATAGGCGCTGGCATGTTCGTCCGTAACCTCGATTTCTAGGTCCTGGTGTTGTCCTTGTTCTAAGACATAGTAGCCACTCTGGGGCTTGGCATAGAGGTATTGCTCGTGCCGTAATTCCAGCAGGGCGCGTTGAATGGTGTCCTTGCTACAGTGAAAGTCAAGGCTCAGTTGACGGATAGAAGGCAGGCGACTTCCCGTCGGAAAACGTTCAGACTCGATACCTTTTTTTAGATAGGAAACGACCTCTTGGTATTTGCTTTGTTTCTTCATTCCATACCTCCCTTGATTTTGTTACATTGTACCCTTTTTTTTCCTTCTTGGCAATGTCTAGAGTGTTTCTCTCGTTCACATCTAGGGGCAAATGTGGTATACTTAGGAGTAAGATTTATAGAATAATACTCTTCGAAAATCTCTTCAAACCACGTCAGCTTCGCCTTGCCGTATATATGTTACTGACTTCGTCAGTTCTATTTACAACCTCAAAGCAGTGCTTTGAGCAGCCTGTGGCTCGCTTCCTAGTTTGCTTTTTGATTTTCATTGAGTATAACAGACAAGAAAGAGAAAAGATAAAAAGTGCAAGAACCAGTAAAATTATTTCAATACAATACGCTAGGAGCCTTGATGGCAGGCCTTTATGGTGGTACCATGACAGTGGGAGAATTGCTAGAGCATGGTGATCTTGGTTTGGGAACCTTGGATTCCATTGATGGAGAATTGATTGTCTTGGATGGCAAGGCTTATCAAGCCAAAGGCTCAGGAGAGCAACCAGAGATTGTTGAGGTGTCACCAGATGCCCTTATTCCTTACGCAGCAGTAGTACCGCATCAGGCAGAGGTTATTTTCCGCCAGCGCTTTGAGATGACAGATAAGGAATTGGAAGAACGAATTGAGTCTTATTATGATGGGGAAAATCTTTTCCGCTCTATCAAGATTCGTGGGGAATTTTCGCATATGCATGTGCGCATGATTCCCAAGTCGACACCAGATACCAAGTTTGCTGATGTCGCGACTCATCAACCGGAATATAGTCGTGATAATGTGGCGGGGACCATCGTTGGTTTCTGGACGCCAGAGATTTTCCATGGGGTCAGTGTGGCAGGCTACCATCTGCACTTCATCTCAGATGATTTGACCTTCGGTGGACATGTCATGGACTTTGTCATCAAGGAAGGTATTATCGAGGTGGGAGCTGTTGACCAATTGGATCAACGTTTCCCAGTCCAAGACCGTCAATACTTGTTTGCTAAGTTCAATGTTGACGAGATGAAAAAAGATATTGAAAAGGCAGAATAGGAGAAGAAAATGACTATTCATATCATTATTACCATGTTGCTGTTACTAGCTTTCTTGATAGGAAGCATTTGGTATGCAAAAAAGAAATACCAGATCAATCTAGCTGTCTTGGGCTTGGGGGCTGTTGCTTTCTTTGTCTCTTCACAGATTTTGGAAAAACTGGTGCATATCTTAGTTTTGCATCCTCAAAAAGACGGTAGTATTGCCCTCTTGCAGGATCATCCACTTCTCTATATCATCTATGGCCTAGTCATGGCAGCATTTTTTGAGGAAACTGCTCGTCTTATTTTCTTCAAATGGTTGGAGAAAAAGAGAAGTTTGGAAAAGGCAGATGCCTTGGCTTATGGATTGGGGCATGGTGGTTTGGAGTTGATTTTCCTAGGTCTTACTAGTTTGCTTAATCTCTACATCGTTCTCTCAGCAGTTCAAACGCAAAATCCACAAGTTATGCAATTGCTGTCTGAAAATATGTTGAAAACTATTCAGTCGCTATCAGTCTGGCAGATTTATTTGCTTGGTTTTGAGAGAATCTTGGCGCTAGGATTCCAATTGCTTTTGACAGTTTGGGTTTACCAAGCTGTTCGCCAGAAGAAATGGATTTATCTCCTAGCGGCCTATGGACTACATGCCTTCTTTGACATGGCACCATCTCTAGCTCAAGTAGGATGGATTACAAGTCCAGTCTTGGTTGAAGTTGTCCTAGCACTTGAACTTGTTCTGCTTGCCTATGGAACAAAGGCTATCTTTTGCAAAAAATCATAAAAAGAGGGGAAACCTCTTTTTTGTTTAAAATGGTAAATTCGCAAACTAAGTTCCACCGCTAGTAGAAGTGGAAGTTAGTCTGATAAAAATCCTAAAAACCAGTGGAAATCCGTGTCAGGGTAAGTTCCACTGGTTTTACTAATGCTTGATTTCATCGC
>NZ_JASHCQ010000011.1:0-48586 GCF_047464035.1 Streptococcus mitis | reverse complement strand
TTATGTTTTGTCATAGTAGACCTCATTTCTAACTCAAACGTCTCACACTTAATTCCACCATAAAAATCCGTTTTAGACTAATTTCCACTTTGGTTGGGCAAGTGGAAGTTACTTTGAGAAATTAGCAATCTCTCTGGCAATGAAAATAAAGCTTAAAACCCCTTTACAAATCTAGCCATTCATGGTAAAATGGATTTTGTGTGAAATATCAGCAGGAAAGCATGAAGCTCGTCAACAGGTGTCTTATGATAAGTAACCTTGGCTGTTTAGGCGAAGGGCATCTGCACGAATCAGGGCTTTCTAAGTGACTATTTCCACCAAAATATTATTTATATCAGGAGGACATTCACATGTCACGTTATACAGGACCATCTTGGAAACAAGCTCGTCGTCTTGGCCTTTCACTTACAGGTACAGGTAAAGAATTGGCACGTCGTAACTACGTACCAGGACAACACGGACCAAACAACCGTTCTAAATTGTCAGAATACGGTTTGCAATTGGCTGAAAAACAAAAACTTCGTTTCACTTACGGTGTAGGTGAAAAACAATTCCGTAACTTGTTCGTACAAGCTACAAAAATCAAAGGCGGAATCCTAGGTTTCAACTTCATGCTTCTTTTGGAACGTCGTTTGGATAACGTTGTTTACCGTCTTGGTCTTGCGACTACTCGTCGTCAAGCTCGTCAATTCGTAAACCACGGTCACATCCTTGTTGACGGAAAACGCGTTGATATCCCATCATACCGCGTAACTCCAGGTCAAGTGATCTCAGTTCGTGAGAAATCATTGAAAGTTCCAGCAATCCTTGAAGCAGTAGAAGCTACTCTTGGACGTCCAGCATTCGTATCATTCGACGCTGAAAAATTGGAAGGTTCATTGACTCGCTTGCCAGAACGCGACGAAATCAACCCAGAAATCAACGAAGCACTTGTCGTTGAATTCTACAACAAAATGCTTTAATTTTAAGAAATATCTTACAGAAAGCCTACAACAGTGGGCTTTTTGCTTTGTCTTAAAAGCTTGATTTCTGGGTTTGTATGGAGATTTGCTAGTAAGATTATTTGCGCATCTAAGTCTATCTATGCCAAGAATTAAGCGATGCTGATGATATAAATCTGGTGTGATATAATATTTTGGCCCCCTCACTTTAAGGAAGGGAGGTGTTATATATGCTAGAATTATTTTCCCTTTTTCTAGCTCCGTTACTTGTTAACGTACTATCTGAGCTTTTCAAGCTATGGATAAAGAGACGTAGGAAGTAGCATTTAACCCTTTTAGAGGGTAGCAAAAAACCCCATCGGTGGCACGGTGGGGCTTTTTAGTTATATATGCTAGAAGCATTATTTTCCCTTTATGCTCTCATTCTAACACAATCCTTTCGATATTTCAAGCTTTTGTTTTGATATTCCTCAGAGTGTGTTTGTGTCTTGAATACGTTCCACTGAAATTAGCACACGCGCTACCAAGTTCCATTCCACCGCAAAGAAATCAACTCTTTTCTAGGGGATTTCCGCCCTCATTTTTGTCTTTTGTGCTAAAATAGACTTATAAATTGAAAATAAGGAATGTTTATGAAATCGGGTAATGGTTTTTGGAAAGGTTGTCTCTATTTTTGGGGCTTCTTGTTCTTATTGGGCCTTTTGGTTCAATATGCTCTTCCGCTTGCGGCTTGTGTCCTGCTAGGCTATGGTGGTTATCGTCTCTATAAACGTTGGCGCTATCCTCTTTTGCAGGATCGTTCGCTCGACGATCGGATTGAGCTTTTAAAAGCTCGGATTCGTCAGGCGGACAAGGATATTCAGCAATTAGAGGGAATCTTGGTAGAAAAAGGTTCAGATTCCTATAAGAGTTTGGCTAATCAAGTATTAATCGAACTGCGGGAAATTCATCAGGAGGCGGATCGTCTCAAGTCCTATATCGATGCTGATGTCTACAACCGTATTGACAAAAAGGTTCGTACAGTAAGGGCAAACATCGATGTTCAGCTAGAACGTTTGGATAGAGAAAGTCAAGTAGATCTTGAAAATGCGGAGCCAGAGGAATTAGCTCCAGAATTGTCCCAGACATTAGCCAATATTGCCGTTGACCATCAGGCCATTTTAGACAAGATTGCTACCTCTGCCGAGGGGGATAAGGAAGAATTGACTGCCATTCATAGTTTGAAGATGGAGAAATTCCAAACGATTTTAGAAGGCTATTTAAAGATTAAGGCTAATCCTAAAAACTATAATCGGGCAGAAGAACGTTTGCAACAAGCTAAAGCAGCCATCGAACAATTTGACCTTGAGCTGGACCAAGTTTTGAGAGAACTCAATGAAACAGATATGCGTGATTTTGATATCAGTCTACGTATCCTCGAAAAAGATCGCAAAGAATAGGTTGGAAATAAAGGAGTAACCATGACAGAATTTAATTTTGATATTGACCAGATTGCTAATAATACGGTATCTAAGGTGGATAAGACAACCCAAATCATCGAGACCAATACTGGCTCAGACAAGACCTTGACCTTCCTTGAAAAGTTGAGCCCTGAGCAGCAAGAAGGAATCAAGGCGCACGTGCCTCAGTTAGTAGACCAGTTTGTCACCAATCAAAATGCTCTTTTGGATTTTGGACAATCTGCTGTAGAAGGTGTGAACAATACGGTCAATCGTATCTTGTCAGAACAAAAGAAACTACAGATTCCCCAAGTGGATGATCTACTCAAAAATACCAACCGTGAGTTGCAAGGCTTTGTAGTCAAATACAAGAACGCTGAAATTGCTGAGCTAGAAGAGAAACCAAACTTTTTGCAACGATTGTTTAACAAGAGCAAGAATACGCTACAGGAATTTTACTTTGACTCAAAAACAGTGGAGCAAAAGCTCGATGGTATGGCTGCCGCAGTGGTCAAGCAAGAAGATGTGCTAGCTCGAAATATCGTCTCTGCTGAGATGTTGATTGAGGATAATACCAAATCCATTGAAAATCTAGTGGGAGTGATTTCCTTTATCGAAGCTAGCCAAACAGAAGCTGGCAATCGCGCTGCAGAACTGAAAGCTCAAGTTGACCAACTCGATACAAGTACGGTAGAATACCAGACTAAATCACAAGAATTGGCTCGCATGGCTGAAGTGGTCAATACCCTCGAACAACAGCACACCGAGTATGTCAGCCGTCTCTATGTTGCCTGGGCAACAACACCTCAGATGCGCAATCTTGTGAAGGTTTCCTCAGATATGCGCCAAAAATTGGGCATGCTTCGCCGTAATACCATTCCGACAATGAAGCTTTCTATTGCCCAACTTGGTATTTTGCAACAATCAATGAAATCAGGTGTCGTAGCTGATGCCATTGTCAATGCCAATAATGCTGCCCTTCAGATGCTAGCTGAAACCAGCAAGGAAGTTATTCCGCAGATGGAACGAATTGCTCAAAGCCCGACAGTCGCTGTTGAGTCTGTTACAAAACTGGCTGAAAGTCTGATCGCTCAAAACCAAGGTATCGTCGCAGCCATTGAATTGGGACGCCAGAAACGTGCCCAACTAGAAACAACCATCGTCAAGTCCGCAGAAATGATCAACGATTCTGTTAAACTACGCGATGAGAAAATCGTCCAAGCTCTTCTAGACCAAGGCAAGGCCGCCCAGAAAGAAGTACAAGAATAATACACAAGTCCCCTGTAATGTAGATTTGCAGGGGATTTTGGATTTTTCTATATATCCGAACATCTAATTTATTTCACAAAAAAATGTAGTCATTCGGTTGATTTTATTGCAATGTACTGAAATTGACAAAAGAAAAAACGCATCTTATGCGTTTTTCTTCTGTATTGATTCGTATTGAATGCTTACTTAACTTCTGTAAACACAACGTGTTTGCGAAGTTTTGGTGAGTATTTCTTCAATTGAAGACGGTCTGGAGTGTTACGTTTGTTTTTAGAAGTAAGGTACAAGCGTTCACCAGATTCTTTGTGTTCAAGTGTAATATTTACGCGCATGGTATCTCCCTTCTATTATTCAGCTGATGCAGCTTTAGCGATTTTACGTCCTTTGTAGTATCCTTTAAGTGATACACGGTGAGAACGTGAGTAATCTCCAGTAGTTTCGTCAAAGTTTACAGATGGAGCTGTTACTTTGTAGTGTGTACGACGTTTGTTTTTCTTCGCTTTTGAAGTGCGACGTGCAGGTACTGCCATTTTGATTTCTCCTTTAGGTATTTATATTCGATTCAATCTACTGATTTTCATCAACCATACTAGGATAACACATTTTTTTTGTAAAGTAAAGTTACTTGACAAAAAAAGATGAAAAAATTCTCCTGTCAGACCTAGCAGACAGGAGAAGGTGTTAAATATCAATCTCAAATGGTTCGTCAATGGTTTCTGATACGTATTTTCCGTCTTTCTTCCGTTGTTTGACACATTCTGTAAGGAGATATTCGATTTGCCCATTGACTGAACGAAAGTCATCTTCTGCCCATGAGGCGAGTGCAGCGTATAACTTTGTTGAGAGTCGAAGGGGGATCTGCTTTTTTTAGCTTCAACCATCTTTGGTAAAGACTTCCTGTGTTGACAATTGGTTGTGCATCATGATTGCCACAGAGGACGACTAGGTGATTGGAAACCATAGCAGCTTTTCGTTCTTCGTCAAGCTCTACCAATTCCCCTTCATTGATCCGTTCTAGTGCCATTTCAACCATTCCTACAGCACCATCTACAATCATCTTACGGGCATCAATAATGGTAGTAATTTCTGGAGCATAAGCTAGGTAAGTGATACGTGCTTCAAGGATTTCTTAAGCAGTCATTGTCATTTGATGATTTAGCTCCTAAAAAAGGAGATTTTGTGCTAACATCACCACTTTGTCCAAGTCGAGTGTGGTTTGCAGGGTTGACTGCTACGCTGAAGGGATTGACAAAGTAAAAGCCAGGTTCTTTGATGGTACCTGTATAGTTACCAAAGAGTGTCAGAACCAGAGCCTCCTGAGGTTTGACAACTTTTAAACCAGCATGAGTTAGCGCTGCAATTAGATTAGTAAAGGTCCGATAATAATTCCAAAAATGTTTTCCGAACCAACACCCATTATAAATATAAAGATACCAAGTACGATTGTCAACTCAATGAGAATCAATGCTAATACACCATTTGGTTTTGAATTGATTAGTTTTTCAGTCATAAGAATGACCTCTGTTATTTGATATCTAAATGATATCATTTTGTTTTTAAAAATTAATAGAAAGTTGACAAATAATCACTAAAAAGTTTCAGCCCAATAATTACTTGTAGGAAGTGAGATTATATTGTGCTGAAATACTCTTTTATTCTTATAACTTTTACACTATAATTGTAGTTAGAAAGGAAGAGAAATGTTTGATTATAGAGCACTAGTTATTTTGATGACTTTGATGGATCATTGTGAGCTATCATTATATGAATTATCTGTTAAGGTGAGCTTACCTATAAAGGAAGTCAAAGAAGGAATAGATTATTTAGTGCCTTATCTAGCTAATAAAGGGATAGTGCTGGATAAAAAACAAGGTCGCTATAGTTTATCAAATCGTACGAAGCAGTCCTTGACAGATATTATTAAGTCGGATGAATTGGTTTTACCAAAGTCGACTCGCTTAGCATTAATCTATCTTTACACTTTTTGCCGATTAGATTTTATATCGAATAATCATTACCAAGACTTTTTGAAAGTAAGTAAGAATACAACCTTATCTGATATTCAATCATTAAGAAAGATTATGTTAGATAATGATTTGGAGCTAGGGTACAGTAGAGCAAAAGGTTATACTTTACACGGTTCAGAGTGGAATAAGCACCGTTTAGCTTTTCAAATGGTTAGTGAGTTGCTGGAATCCTCCATAGGGATTTGGGGGTTGGATTATGTTTTATCCAGTTGGGGGTATTCATTAACTTATGATTTGATTGATCAGGTAGTTAAAGATTATTATGAAAAGCTACAGATAGTACCTATTGTTAATCAATTAAAAGTTTGCCTTTTCGGTTTAGTATTCATTATATGTAGGTATCAAAGAGATGTTGAAAGAGTACGTCTTTCAGAGACACTAGTATCTCCTATTATTCAAGATATAACGACTATTTTATTGGATACAGTAGTTGATTTGGGAATTATAGATACGGTATTTTCAGAGGATGATTATCGCTATATCACAGTTTTATTATCAAGTTGCTTTGAAGGTGAAGTAGATGTTGCTCCAGTTTACTTTAATCAATTAACCGAGGCTATTATAAGTAGAATGGAAGATATTTCTTTGTTACATTTTAAACAAAGAGAAGTATTGAGAGAAAATCTTCGTCGCCACCTTATACCGGCTTACTATAGATTAAAGTTCGGCTTACCTAGTTCAAATGAATATGTGTTGCATGTTAAAGAACATTATCCTGATTTATTTGAACTAGTAAAAGATTCTTTGACTCCCTTGATGGACGCTATTGACAAGCCCATACCTGATAGTGAAACAGCATATTTTGTTATCCATTTTGGAGGATATTTAAAGAAAGCAGACAATTTGCCTCAAAAATGTTATAAAGCAGCAATTATCTGTCCTAATGGAATTAGTTCTTCATTGATGATAAAAGAGAATCTATTAGCATTATTCCCTCAGATTGAGTTTATAGGAACCTCAAAGATTGATGATTTATATGCGAAAACTAGTAGTGACTATGATATGGTTTTTTCTACTATAAAGGTGGATACAGAGAAGCCAAATTATCTAGTTTCTGTTATGATGACGGAAGAACAAACAACACAGTTAGTTGAATTGGTATCAAAAGATTTCCCAGATACAGGTTATCGAGATATTGAGCTTAATCAGATAATTAGTATAGTAAGACGATATAGTATAATCACACAAGAATTAGAGTTAAAATTAGCATTAAAGAGGTATCTCTATCAAGAAATGAACAGAAAGGAAGTGTTACCATTGTTAGAAGAATTAATTACAAAAGAAACTTATCAGGTTAGTTCGGAAAAATTAGGATGGAAGGAGGCAATTCGTTTAGCAGCTAAACCGCTTTTGAATCAACATAAGATAACTGAGAACTATCCTGAGGCAATGATTCAAAAAGTAGAAGAGTTTGGGCCTTTTATTAATTTAGGGAAGGGAGTAGCAATTCCTCACGCTCGGCCAGATGAAGGTGTGAATGAAATAGGAATGTCAATGTTAGTTTTGGAAGAACCGATTTATTTATTGGATAATCCAGAACAAGAGGTAAGATTGTTGATTTGTATTGCAGCCATTGATAATGAGAGTCATTTAAAGGCTTTGTCACATTTAACAACAATTTTAAGAGATAAAAATCATGTTCAAACTTTAATATCATCAAAAAACTATGATGACATTGAAATGATAATTAAACAGGAGGATTAGATAATGTTAAAAATTGGTACAGCTTGTGGTTCAGGATTAGGTTCAAGTTTTATGGTACAGATGAATATTGAATCTGTATTGAGTGATTTGAATGTTTCAGATGTAGAAGTTGAACACTATGATTTAGGTGGAGCAGATCCAAATGCAGCTGATATTTGGATTGTTGGTCGTGATTTAGCTGATTCAGCTAGTCATCTTGGAGATGTTCGTATCTTAAATAGTATTATTGATATGGATGAACTACGAGAATTAATTACTAAACTTTGTGAAGAAAAAGGACTTATTTAGGAGGCTAGCGTCATGATGAAGTTCATATTGGATATTGTTAGTACACCAGCTATTTTAGTAGCTTTAATTGCAATCTTAGGATTAGTTCTTCAGAAGAAGAAATTACCTGATATTATTAAAGGTGGAATTAAGACTTTTGTTGGTTTCTTAGTTGTATCTGGTGGTGCAGGAATTGTACAAAATTCTTTGAATCCATTTGGTACCATGTTTGAACATGCTTTTCATTTATCTGGAGTTGTACCGAATAATGAAGCAATTGTAGCTGTAGCTTTAACAACATATGGCTCAGCTACTGCAATGATTATGTTTGCAGGTATGGTATTCAATATCTTAATTGCTCGTTTTACTCGATTCAAATATATCTTTTTAACAGGGCACCACACTCTATATATGGCGTGTATGATTGCGGTCATTTTATCAGTTGCTGGCTTTACTAGTTTGCCTCTTATCTTACTAGGAGGATTAGCACTCGGTATTATTATGAGTATTTCTCCAGCATTTGTACAAAAATATATGGTTCAATTAACTGGAAATGACAAGGTGGCTTTAGGTCATTTCAGTTCTTTGGGATATTGGTTGAGTGGTTTCACTGGTAGCCTTATCGGTGACAAATCAAAATCAACAGAGGACATTAAATTTCCAAAGAGTTTAGCTTTTTTACGTGATAGTACTGTTAGCATTACTTTATCCATGGCAATTATTTACATTATTGTAGCTATCTTTGCAGGGTCAGAGTATATAGAAAAAGAAATCAGTAGTGGTACAAGTGGTCTAGTTTATGCTTTACAATTAGCAGGTCAATTTGCAGCAGGTGTATTTGTTATTTTAGCAGGTGTTCGCCTTATTTTGGGTGAAATTGTTCCAGCCTTTAAAGGTATTTCAGAGCGTCTTGTACCTAATTCAAAACCTGCTTTGGATTGTCCGATTGTTTATACTTATGCACCTAATGCAGTCCTAATTGGATTTATCTCTAGTTTTGTTGGTGGTTTAGTAAGTATGGCAATTATGATTGCTTCAGGAACGGTTGTCATCTTACCAGGCGTTGTGCCTCATTTCTTCTGTGGAGCGACTGCAGGTGTCATTGGGAATGCATCTGGTGGTGTTCGTGGAGCCACTATTGGAGCATTTTTACAAGGTATTTTAATTAGTTTTCTTCCAGTCTTTTTAATGCCAGTTTTGGGAGGACTTGGTTTCCAAGGGTCAACTTTCTCAGATGCAGATTTTGGTCTATCAGGAATTATTTTAGGAATGTTGAATCAATTTGGCTCGCAAGCAGGCATTGTTATTGGTCTTGTTCTTATTCTAGCAGTTATGTTTGGAGTATCCTTTATTAAAAAGCCATCTGCAAAGGAGGAATAAGGGATGATTTTAAGTGAAAATAGAGAAGATGAGTTAAGAAAATTTGCAACAAAAATCCGATTAAATACTCTTAGAACATTGAATCATCTTGGATTCGGCCATTATGGAGGGAGTCTGTCTATAGTAGAAGTTTTAGCAGTGCTTTATGGTGAAATAATGCCGATGACTCCAGAAATATTTGCGTCACGAGATAGAGATTATTTTGTTTTATCCAAGGGACATGCTGGACCAGCTTTGTACAGCACACTCTATTTGAATGGTTTCTTTGACAAAGAATTCTTACATTCTTTAAATACAAATGGAACCAAATTACCGTCTCATCCTGATAGAAATCTAACGCCGGGCATAGATATGACAACTGGCTCTTTAGGACAGGGAATTAGTGTTGCAACCGGACTTGCATATGGTCAGAGAATAAGAAAAAGTCTCTTTTATACCTATGCTATTGTTGGAGATGGTGAGTTAAATGAGGGACAATGTTGGGAGGCTATACAGTTTGCTTCTCATCAACAGTTATCTAATTTAATTGTATTTGTAGACGATAACAAAAAACAATTAGATGGTTTTACAAAGGATATTTGTAATCCAGGTGATTTTGTAGAAAAATTCTCAGCATTTGGGTTTGAATCCATTAGGGTCAATGGTTCAGATATTAGAGAAATTTATGAAGGGATTATCCAATTAAAACAGTCAAATAATTCATCCCCTAAGTGTATTGTATTAGATACTATTAAAGGTCAAGGAGTTCGAGAGCTGGAAGAAATGAAATCCAATCATCATCTTCGCCCTACTGTAGAGGAGAGACAAATGTTAACTTCAGTTGTAGAAAGATTAAGTCAGGAATTGGAGGAAACAGAATGATGAGAAGTACGAAAGAATTACGACATGTGTATAGAGATTTCCTTCTAGAAGCTAACCAAAGTTATTCTGATATAGTAGTTTTAGAAGCAGACTTGTCAAGTTCGATGGCTACTAATAATCTTGAAAAGGACTTTGGAGACCGTTATGTGAATGTTGGGATCATGGAAGCAGAAATGGTCGGGCTTGCAGCAGGTTTATCTATTCAGGGGTTTAGACCTTATCTTCATACATTTGGCCCTTTTGCTTCACGAAGAGTATTTGATCAATTATTTATTTCTCTTGGGTACGCACAATTGGATGCCACTGTAATTGGCTCAGATGCAGGAGTAACGGCAGAGATGAATGGTGGAACACATATGCCATTTGAAGAAATTGGATTGTTACGTTTAATTCCTAAATCAATCATTTTTGAAGCAACTGATGATATCCAATTTCGTGAAATCTTGAACCAGACATTAGAATTAAAAGGACTAAAATATATTCGAACAATTAGAAAAGCTCCAGAGGCTGTATATCAAGGTGGAGAAGATTTTTCTAAAGGCTACATTGAGTTAAGACACGGTGAAGATGTTGTAATAGTTGCTTCTGGCATAATGGTTGCTCCAAGTATTCGAGTTGCGGATGAACTGTCTAAATTAGGTTATTCAGTAGGTGTGATAGATTTATTTAGAATCAAACCGATACCAGAACAGATAAAAACAATGTTAAGCGGAAAGACTATATTTACTGTAGAAAACCACAATCAGATAGGTGGAATTGGTAGTGCTTTATGTGAATTATTCTCTGATGATGGAATAACAAAAATTCATCGGATGGGTGTTCAAGAAAGATTCGGTCAAGTAGGGAAAATGGATTATCTTCTTAATGAGTATGGTTTGAGTGAATCGAATATAAAAGAGAAAGTTTTAGCGTTTTATAATGCAAGATAGATGTTAAATACACTTATCTGAAAGAACTTCTGTAAAAATTACATTACGTTATTTAAAGCGAGCGGATTAAAAGCATATTCTGGTAATCAGAAAGTGCCCTGATCCGCTTTGTTGTTTTTAATTTAAAATGTTTATATGTGTATAGAATTTTCTGAAAATTCAAGAATTTTCTTCTGTTCATTGCTTTTAAAATGTGCTATAATAGTAAAAACTGAAATGGGAGGGAATAAATGACTGAATTAGATAAACGTCATCGCAGTAGCATTTATGACAGCATGGTTAAATCACCAAACCGTGCCATGCTCCGTGCTACTGGTATGACAGATAAGGACTTTGAAACACCGATTGTAGGGGTTATTTCGACTTGGGCGGAAAATACACCATGTAACATTCACTTGCATGATTTTGGGAAACTTGCTAAAGAGGGTGTCAAATCTGCAGGTGCTTGGCCTGTGCAGTTTGGGACTATCACTGTAGCGGACGGGATTGCTATGGGAACGCCTGGTATGCGTTTCTCTTTGACATCTCGTGATATCATTGCAGACTCAATCGAGGCGGCTATGGGTGGTCACAACGTGGATGCCTTCGTCGCTATCGGTGGCTGTGACAAGAACATGCCTGGTTCTATGATTGCCATTGCTAATATGGATATCCCAGCTATTTTCGCCTATGGTGGAACCATTGCACCTGGAAATCTTGACGGCAAAGACATCGATTTAGTTTCTGTGTTTGAAGGTATCGGAAAATGGAACCACGGTGATATGACAGCTGAGGACGTGAAACGTCTCGAATGTAATGCCTGCCCTGGACCTGGTGGCTGTGGTGGTATGTATACTGCTAATACCATGGCGACTGCTATCGAAGTTTTGGGTATGAGTTTGCCAGGTTCTTCATCTCACCCAGCTGAATCAGCTGATAAGAAAGAAGACATCGAAGCAGCAGGACGTGCTGTTGTTAAGATGTTGGAACTTGGTCTCAAACCATCAGATATCTTGACTCGTGAAGCCTTTGAAGATGCTATCACTGTAACCATGGCTCTCGGTGGTTCTACAAATGCCACCCTTCACTTGCTTGCCATTGCCCATGCTGCCAATGTTGACTTGTCACTTGAGGACTTCAATACGATTCAAGAGCGTGTGCCTCACTTGGCTGACTTGAAACCTTCTGGTCAGTATGTCTTCCAAGACCTATATGAAGTCGGTGGTGTCCCAGCGGTTATGAAGTACTTGTTGGCAAATGGCTTCCTTCACGGAGACCGTATCACATGTACTGGTAAGACTGTCGCTGAAAACTTAGCTGACTTTGCAGACCTCACACCAGGTCAAAAAGTTATCATGCCACTTGAAAATCCAAAACGTGCGGATGGTCCGCTTATCATCTTGAACGGAAATCTTGCCCCTGACGGTGCGGTTGCCAAGGTATCAGGTGTGAAAGTGCGTCGTCACGTTGGTCCAGCTAAAGTCTTTGACTCAGAAGAAGATGCGATTCAGGCCGTTCTGACAGATGAAATCGTTGATGGCGATGTAGTCGTTGTTCGTTTCGTTGGACCTAAGGGTGGTCCTGGTATGCCTGAGATGCTCTCACTTTCATCAATGATTGTTGGTAAAGGTCAGGGAGACAAGGTTGCCCTCTTGACAGACGGCCGTTTCTCTGGTGGTACTTATGGTCTGGTTGTTGGACATATCGCTCCTGAAGCTCAGGATGGTGGACCAATCGCCTACCTTCGTACAGGCGATATCGTTACGGTTGATCAAGATACCAAAGAAATATCTATGGCCGTATCCGAAGAAGAACTTGAAAAACGCAAGGCAGAAACAACCTTGCCACCACTTTACAGTCGTGGTGTCCTCGGTAAATATGCCCACATCGTATCATCTGCTTCACGCGGAGCCGTGACAGACTTCTGGAATATGGACAAGTCAGGTAAAAAGTAAATTCAAAAAGCAAGCCAACTTCGGCTTGCTTCTTTTCATCTTCAAAAGTAATTTGCCTGCTTAACGAGGTGGCAGTCCAAGGGCAATACGGCCGTAGCGACTGATTCGTGTGATTTTCCAGGCAGGCGACCAGGTAACTTCAACCTTGACATCTTCGATACCATCAATTTGTTTCAGACCTGCCACGATTTCGATAGGCAGGCTTTCGGCACAATCACAGGCAGTATCGGTGAAGGTCATGACAATCTTGCAGAGACCCGTTTCGTCCAGATTGATTTCATAAATCAGCCCTAGATTGTAAACATCCAATTCCACATCTGTATCAAAAACCTTCTCTAGTTTTTCGATAATTTGGTCTTGCAAGGCCAAAGCGCGGTCATTGATTTTGATATCCTCTCTCATTACAGTCCCTCCACGTGATAAATATCCTCTATTTTCTCATAATTCTGACAATTTGGCAAGTTTTTGATGAATTTTCTGAAAAAATATGATAATATAAAGAAAATACTGAATCAAGGGGAAGCCTATGGAGCAGATTGGAAAAGTCTTTAGACAATTACGAGAGTCAAGAAATATCTCTCTGAGACAAGCAACTGGGGGACAATTTTCGCCGTCTATGTTGTCCCGCTTTGAAACAGGTCAGAGTGAGCTTTCGGTGGAAAAGTTTTTATTTGCCCTAGAAAACATATCTGCCAGTGTGGAGGAAATCCTCTTTCTGGCGAGAGGTTTTCAGTATGATACAGATTCTGAGTTGAGAAAAGAAATCATAGATGTCTTGAATCCAAAGAACATAGCTCCGCTTGAGGACTTGTATCGCAGGGAGTATCAAAAGCATGCACATTCTCAAAACAAACAGAAACATATTCTAAATGCCATTATGATCAAATCTTATATGAAGAGCATGGATGAAAGGGTAGAGTTAACAGCAGAGGAAGGGAAAGTTCTTCATGATTATTTGTTTTCTACCGAGATCTGGGGAATCTATGAACTCAATTTATTTTCAGTCAGTTCTCCCTTTTTATCTGTTTCTCTTTTCACTAGATATGTACGAGAAATGGTACGTAAATCTGATTTTCTAATGGAAATGTCTGGCAATCGAAACCTTTTTCACACTATACTATTGAATGGTTTTTTAGCCAGCATTGAATGTGAAGAATTTACCAATGCCTCTTATTTTAAACGTGTTATCGAAGAGCATTTCTACAATGAAAATGAAACCTATTTCCGAACGGTCTATTTGTGGGCGGAAGGTCTCCTTGATAGCAAGCAAGGTAGAGTCAAGGAAGGCCAGAAAAAGATGGAGAATGCTGTCCGTATTTTTGAGATGCTCGGCTGTAATAAATCTGCTGAATACTATAGAAAAACTCCCGATTGTTGAATATTTGCAAACTAAGAAAATTATTTGAAATTTGAAGCGATAGAACTGTTGGACTCTCTCGTGTCACTGGAGAAATCCTATTGTTTCTTTTTGCTCATTTTATTTGTTGCATATATTCAAAAGTTTTTCCTCTAAAATTTCTAAGTGTTATACTATAGTCATACTTCACATAAAACTTATACTCTTCGAAAATCAAATTCAAACCACGTCAGCTTCACCTTGCCGTACTCAAGTACAGCCTTCGGCTAGCTTCCTAGTTTGCTCTTTGATTTTCATTGAGTATTCGAACAAGAAGGGAGATTACCTATGAAACTATTGTTTAGAAATCAAGCTTATCGACTCTTGACTTTGTCACGCTTCTTCAATGCTTTTGGTGCTTCGATTTTTAACCTGGTATTTATCGTTTATGCATCGACCTTGCCACAAGCATCTTTTGCTGTTGCTATGGCGAATATTGTCATGATTCTTCCGACTCTCTTTACAGTTTTTGTAGGGATTCGGGCAGATTACACGAGGGACAAGGTCAAATGGATGGTCTATAGCGGTTTGTTTCAGGCGGTTTTATTTTTTCTAGCAGCCCTAGTTGTCCAGCAAGCTAGTCTATTTGCCTTTTCTAGCCTGTGTTTAATCAATGTCATTAGTGATGTCATCAGTGATTTTGCAGGTGGCTTGCGCATGCCTCTTATTAAGGAAAAAGTAGCTGAAGAGGATTTGATGGAGGCTTATTCTTTTTCCCAGTTCATCACCTATATTTCAGCTATTGGTGGTCAAGCTTTTGGAGTCTGGCTCTTAGGTCTATCGGTCAACAATTTTTCCCTTGTTGCGGGAATCAATGCCTGTTTCTTCCTAGTATCAGCCTCTGTTCTCTTTTTAGGAAAAAGCAAATTGAGCCTGTCAATGTCATCTGCTGATGGTGAATCACTAAAAAATGAGAAGCTTTCTATCAAAGACCAATTTCTAACGATTTACCGAAATTTACGCCTTGTTTTTCTTAAAGGTGGACAGAAAAACTTTGGTTTTATGCTCTTTGCTGTCTTGCTTATCAATGCCTTGGGCGGCGCTTTAGGAAGCATCTATAACATCTTCTTTTTGAGCCATTCTCTTTTGGACTTTTCTTACACAGAGGCATTATTTATCAGTCAATTCTGTGCTTTGTTAGCAATCATCATCAGTAGCCTTACGGGCAATGATTATTTTGGGAAGCAGTCCCTGCCTAGATTGATGATGTGGGTGACCGTAGGACTCAGTCTAGTTGGTCTAGCTAATTTATTCAATCAAGTCGTACTTGGTTTACTATTTCTCTGTTCAACTCTGTATGTGTCTGGTAAAGTTCAACCAAAGATTAGTGCCTTGCTCCTGAAAAATCTAGCTCCAGAGGTTCTAGCTCGTACCAGTAATTTTTTAGGTTTATTGTTCACCTTATCCATACCTGTGGGAACAGCTTGTTTTTCACTTATAGCTGTATGGAATATACAGTTGACTTGGATGCTATTTGTTGGTCTTTCCTTGCTAGCTATTCTTTTGACAATCCTTAATCTCAAAAATGATATCTAATACTCTTCGAAAATCAAATTCAAACCATGTCAACGTCGCCTTGCCGTACTCAAGTACAGCCTGCGGCTAGTTTCCTAGTTTGCTCTTTGATTTTCATTGAGTATAAATCCTAATTTTTTCTTACTGTTTTAATCCCTCTATTTATGGTAAAATAAGACTATTAAGTTTAAAGAGGATTCCCTATGAAATTACAAAAACCAAAAGGAACGCAGGATATTTTACCTGCTGAGTCTGCCAAATGGCAGTACGTTGAAGGCTTTGCCCGTGAGATTTTCAAGCGCTACAACTATGCAGAAGTGCGTACGCCTATTTTTGAGCATTACGAGGTCATCAGTCGCTCTGTCGGAGATACAACGGATATCGTAACCAAGGAAATGTACGATTTCTATGACAAGGGTGACCGTCATATTACCCTCCGTCCAGAAGGAACTGCGCCCGTTGTCCGTTCCTATGTAGAAAATAAACTCTTCGCGCCAGAAGTGCAAAAGCCAAGTAAGTTCTACTATATGGGCCCTATGTTCCGCTATGAGCGTCCACAGGCAGGGCGTTTGCGCCAATTCCACCAGATTGGTGTTGAGTGCTTTGGCTCTAGTAATCCAGCTACCGATGTGGAAACCATCGCTATGGCAGCTCATTTCTTGAAAGAAATCGGCATCCAAGGTGTCAAATTGCACCTCAACACGCTTGGAAATCCTGAGAGCCGTGCGGCTTATCGTCAGGCCTTGATTGACTATTTGACACCGCTTAAGGAGACTTTATCTAAGGATAGCCAACGCCGTTTGGAGGAAAATCCTCTCCGTGTCTTGGACTCTAAGGAAAAAGAAGACAAGGTAGCAGTAGAGAATGCGCCTTCTATCTTGGACTTCCTTGATGAAGAAAGCCAAGCACACTTTGATGCTGTGCGTCAGATGTTGGAAAATCTTGGAGTAGACTATATCATCGATACCAATATGGTGCGTGGTCTGGACTACTACAACCACACCATTTTCGAGTTTATCACTGAGATTGAGGGCAATGACCTGACAGTCTGTGCGGGTGGTCGTTACGATGGTTTGGTTTCTTACTTTGGAGGCCCGGAAACTGCTGGATTTGGTTTTGGACTTGGTGTAGAGCGCCTGCTTCTCATTCTTGAAAAGCAAGGTGTTGCTCTTCCTATCGAAAACGCCCTAGATGTCTATATCGCAGTCTTGGGTGATGGAGCAAATGTAAAAGCCCTAGAACTAGTCCAAGCTCTTCGCCAACAAGGTTTCAAAGCAGAGCGTGATTACCTTAACCGTAAACTCAAAGCTCAGTTCAAGTCAGCTGATGTCTTTGCAGCTAAGACCCTCATCACCCTAGGTGAGAGTGAAGTCGAAAGCGGACAAGTAACGGTCAAGAACAACCAAACACGAGAAGAAGTGCAAGTATCACTTGATGCTATCAGCCAAAACTTCTCAGAAATCTTTGAAAAATTAGGCTTTTAATAGTAGATAAACTGGTCAGGATTTTACTCCTGACCTTTTTCTTTTGCAAAATGACAAAAATCATAAACTTTTTGACAAATATGCTTGTCAAAAAGAAAAAGATGTGTTACAATATAATCAAGTTAAGAGAAAAGGAGCAGGGAACGATTATGTGGGCATTAGGATTTGTACCTCTTGTGATTATGTTTTATCTCTATCATACCCAAAGGGTCAAGAAATTAGAGAATAAAATCAAAAGAATTGAGCAAAAACAGAAAGGAAATAAAGAAATGTCAAGATTATTAAAAGAATTGATTGGGAAAACACCGACAATCGTTGGACAAGTTTTTGGAACAGATAACTGGGAAGTTGTGGATGTTGATGAGGAATGGGTCAAGCTACGTCGTGTTAATAAAAAAGGAAAAGAAAAATTCAAGTTGCAACGTATTGAGGATATCCAAGCCGTTGAATTTGACGGAGAGTAGGTGTGTAACATGCAACTAAAAAATCGTCTAAAAGAGCTTCGGGCTCGCGATGGCCTCAATCAAACCGAACTAGCCAAGCTAGCAGAGGTTTCCAGACAGACTATCAGCCTATTAGAACGGGACGAATACACCCCGTCCGTTGTGATTGCCTTGAAAATATCTCAGATTTTCAACGAAACAGTCGAATCGGTATTTCGCTTGGAGGAGGACGAGTGATGAACAAGTATAGAGTGATTTATTATGTAGTTGCCATAGCTCTATTAGTCAGCGTATTTCTACTGATTGGGATGGACCTAGGCTGGTTTAATCCCTATCAAAGCGACCAATTTGTTTGGGCCTACTTTGCTCTTATCCCAGTCGTTGACTGGATTGAAAAGAAATCCAAAAATCTAGCAAGTGAATAAGGAGAATGAATATGAAAAAGAAACATGGATTGTTATTTTTAATGTCTGTTGTCTTGGGAGGTTTCTTGGGCATGTTTGTAGGGATGTTTAAGGCACGTGCCGAATCCCACGAAATTATGTTAGATGTAAAAGTCTTGATACCATGGATATCAGCTATTTGTTTACTGATAGGTTTTATTAGCATTCTTTTGACGTTCAATTTCTTAAATAAAAGCAGAAAATTTCACTCCTTGTATCAAGAGGAAATGGATGATGATTTGAATGAAACCTATTATGTGCAAATGCATCGTAATCTTGAGTTTGGAACTATTGCTTTTCATATTACAAGTGTAGCGATTTTATTGGCTCTCTTTATTTCAGGAAGTGAAGTGATTGTACTAGATAGAAGCAATCTAATCTTACCTCTTTCTTTTTTGGGATTAGTGTTGATTTTTAATGCTCAAAAATATTTTTATAAGACTATTGCGATTGTTCGTCAGTTTGATTTGGCATTTTTCTCTACACCAAAGGATTATTTAGACTATGTCAATTCTTGCGATGAAGGGGAGCGCCAGGCTAATTTGGAACAGAGTTTTCGAATTTTATTCCAATTAAACCAATATGTCTTGCCAGGTCTCTACTTTTTGATTGCTCTCTTTTCCTTGCTGACAGGAGAGATTCAGTTACTAGCTTTCTTGCTGGTAGGAGTGATCCATATTTATATCGGTGTGATGCAGTTACCTATGGTGAAACGTTATTTCAAATAAAGGAGTTTCTATGATTCGTGTTGAAAATGTAAGCAAAAGTTTTGGGAGCAAAAAAGCTCTTCATCAGATTTCTTTTGAGATTAAGGAGGGTGAAATCTTTGGTTTTCTTGGCCCTTCTGGCTCAGGTAAAACAACCATGATCAATGTCTTGACAGGTCAGTTGGCTGCAGATCAAGGTAAAACAGTTTTGTTAGGCAAGAATTCTCAAGATTTAACCTCAAATGATTTGGAACAAATTGGTATTGTGAGTGATGGAAGTGGCTTTTATGAAAAGATGAGTCTTTACAAAAATCTGCTCATTTACGCTAAGTTATATGGCCTCAAGTCAGATAGAGTAAATCAGGTGCTCCAACAGGTTGGATTGGCAGATGCTAAAGATATTATCGCAGAAAAACTATCTACAGGAATGAAACAACGAATGTTCTTGGCTCGTGCCCTTCTGAATGCTCCTAAGATTCTCTTTCTAGATGAGCCAACCAGTGGCTTAGACCCTACAACATCTAAGATGATTCATACCCTACTTCAAGAATTAAAGCAGGCGGGGACAACTATCTTTCTGACCACGCATGATATGAATGAAGCAACTCTGCTTTGTGATCGCTTATCTCTTTTAAATAAGGGAAACTTAATAGAGTATGGAAGTCCACAAGATATTATCCAGAAGTATCATGTGGATAAGAAAGTACATGTGGTTTATAACGATGGACGAGAACAGATAGTTCCATTTGAAGAATTGCCACATTTAGACACGACAGATTTGATGGTGGTTCACTCTTGTGAGCCGACACTAGAAGAAATCTTTATCAGATTGACAGGAGAAAAGTTAGATGTTTAGAAAATTAAATGCCCTACTATGGTTAAGATTACAAGTTCTTATCAGCAATTCAACTTTGTTGGCGAGTCTATTGATGCCTTTTGGTATTGCTGTTTTATATAATGAATTTTCAAATAAGAATGGACAATTGAGCCTATTTTTACTATCTGCTAGCTTGACGATGGTCTTGAGCATGGGAAGTGGTTATATGGTATCGATTATGATGGCAGAAGATAAGGAAAAACGAAATCTTAAATCACTCCTCCTAAGTGGCGTGACAGCAACAGAATATACTCTTAGTATGCTTGTTCTCCCTATTCTGATAATGTTACTTGCTATGATTGTACTTCCCATCTATCTTAAAGTAGATGTATCGAGTTATTTAGTTGCCTACGTTATCTATTTGCTCCTAGCAACTATTAGTATTATTTTTCTCAACCTTCTAATCGGTGCGGTGTCAGATACTCAATCTAAAGCGCAAGTTTATAGTATCTTTCCTATGTTAATTGTCTCTTTTTTACCTATGATTGCTCTTCAAAATGATACGGCTCAGAAAGTGTTGGATTACTCTTTTATTGGTCCAATTGTAAATCTTTTAAATAAAAAAGGTGGGGAAATATCTTTTTCTAACATCGGTATGTTACTTGCCTGGGTACTTGTGTTAGGGATAGCAAACCTCTTTGTATTGAAAAACAGCTATAAAGCAAGATAGGAGAACTTTATGAAATTACTTAAAAACCTTGGCTGGTTTCTTCTAGCCATTCTATCCTTTTTATTCATCTATGGCTTCATTCAGGGGCTCGCGACTACGTCGCTTGCCTTAGGCGCTTCACCCTATGCTGTGACCTTGCTCTATGTGGCCTTGGCTGGAGTTTATGTGTACGGCATTTACAAATGGTATCAGAAAGGTCCTGTTCGCATTGAGAAGAGTGGCTTCAACCGATTTATTTGGCTTCCTGCCTTGGTTTGGTTCTTATCTCTGGTTGTCCAGTTTTTCTTGCCGAATGATCCTTCAGTAAATCAGCAAATAGCGATAGACTTGACCTTGTCTCAACCACTTTTCTCATTCTTTGCGGTCGTTATTTTTGCTCCTCTGACGGAAGAACTTATCTTTAGAGGGATGTTAGCGCGCTATCTCTTTCCTAAGCAGGACAATAGTAAACAAACTCTGATTTTTCTTCTGGTATCCAGTGTTCTGTTTACCTTGATTCATTTCCCAGGTGATGTGCAACAATTTTTTGTCTATTTTAGCCTTGGTTTTAGTTTGGGCTTGGCTTATATTAGCAGAAAAGGTCTGGTCTACAGTATTTCTCTCCACGCTTTGAATAATTTAGTCGGCTTTTTGATGATTCTCATGCTATAATAGAGTTAGGAGGTCACATGAAACGAGTAATTTTATTAGCAGTGATTCAAGCAGTCGTTCTATTTTTCATCATTGGAGCGCTAGCTTATGCCTTTAAGGGCGATTTCTTCTATAACTATCTAGCAGTTGTCTTTGCCCCTATTGCAGGTGTCTTGCGCTTTGGGACAGCTTACACAACGGAAATTGTCTTGCCGAGAAAGGCAGCCGAAATTGCTGAAAAGCGCAAAGCAGGCAACAATTCAAAATAAAAGAGTCCGGTGAACTTCATCGGATTTTTGTATGGGCGTTAATTTTTAGGGACTTTACCTGATTTTTAAAGACTGGCAAACTTTTCTGATGATTTTCATGAAGAGCCTGCGCTTTTATGGTAAAATAGTAACAGAATAAAAGAGGAGAGAAACAATGAAACGTAGTATGTATGCTGGTCGTGTTCGTGAGGAACACATCGGACAAGAAATGACCTTGAAAGGATGGGTTGGCCGTCGTCGTGACCTTGGTGGTTTGATCTTTATCGACCTTCGTGACCGTGAAGGAATCATGCAGTTGGTTATCAACCCTGAAAAAGTATCTGCAGAGGTTATGGCAACAGCTGAAAGCCTTCGTAGCGAATTTGTTATCGAGGTGACTGGACAGGTCGCTGCGCGTGAGCAAGCCAATGATAAGTTGCCAACTGGTGCAGTTGAGTTAAACGTGACAGCCTTGACAGTGTTGAATACAGCTAAGACAACCCCATTTGAGATTAAGGATGGCATTGAGGCCAATGATGATACGCGTTTGCGTTACCGTTACCTTGACCTTCGTCGTCCAGAAATGTTGGAAAATCTTAAACTTCGTGCTAAGGTGACCCACTCTATCCGCAACTACTTGGATGAGTTGGAGTTTATCGACGTGGAAACACCATTCCTTTCTAAGTCAACACCAGAAGGGGCGCGTGACTATTTGGTGCCATCTCGTGTCAATAAAGGGCATTTTTACGCGCTTCCTCAAAGTCCGCAAATCACTAAGCAGTTATTGATGAATGCTGGTTTTGACCGTTACTACCAAATCGTTAAATGTTTCCGTGATGAGGACTTGCGTGGTGACCGCCAGCCTGAGTTCACTCAGGTTGACTTGGAAACGTCTTTCCTTACTGAGCAAGAAATCCAAGATATCACAGAAGGATTGATTGCGCGCGTGATGAAAGAAACTAAAGGCATCGAAGTAACGCTTCCATTCCCTCGTATGAAGTATGACGATGCTATGGCTCTTTATGGTTCTGACAAACCTGATACCCGTTTTGACATGTTGCTTCAGGACTTGACAGAAGTGGTCAAAGGTGTTGACTTCAAAGTCTTTTCAGAAGCACCTGCTGTAAAAGCCATTGTGGTCAAAGGCGCTGCGGACAACTATTCACGTAAAGACATCGACAAGATGACGGAAGTAGCCAAACAGTACGGTGCCAAAGGTCTTGCTTGGGTCAAGGTAGTTGATGGAGAATTAAATGGACCAGTTGCTAAGTTCTTGGCAGGCATCCAAGCAGAATTGACAACAGCGCTTGCTCTTGAAGATAAGGACTTGGTTCTCTTTGTGGCAGATACGCTTGAAGTGGCTAATGCAACGCTCGGTGCCCTTCGTGGACGTATTGCCAAAGAGCTTGGTTTGATTGACAACGATAAATTCAACTTCCTTTGGGTAGTTGACTGGCCAATGTTTGAATGGTCTGAAGAAGAAGGTCGCTACATGAGCGCCCACCATCCATTTACTCTACCACAGGAAGAAACTGCTCACGAATTAGAAGGCGATTTGGCTAAGGTTCGTGCCATTGCTTACGATATTGTCTTGAACGGTTATGAGCTTGGTGGTGGTAGCCTTCGTATCAATCAAAAAGACCTTCAAGAACGTATGTTCAAGGCTCTTGGTTTCTCAGCTGAAGAAGCAAATGACCAGTTTGGCTTCCTTCTTGAAGCCATGGACTATGGTTTCCCACCACATGGTGGCTTGGCTATCGGACTTGACCGATTTGTCATGCTATTAGCTGGAGAAGAAAATATCCGTGAAGTTATTGCCTTTCCTAAGAACAACAAGGCAAGTGACCCAATGACACAAGCTCCTTCAACAGTAGCTCTCAAACAACTAGAGGAACTCAGCTTACAAGTAGAAGAAGATGAAACAAGCAAAACGAATTAAGCGGTGGCGCTATTATCTGCGCCGCTTTGCTCACCAGATAAAAATTTTACGTGTCTTACAAAGTATCTCTCGTGAGAAGTATGACGAGAAGATTTCGGCCTCTCTGGTCTATGGATTTCTATCAGCAGTAGCGGTCAATTTCTTTTTCCAACCAGGGCATGTGTATTCGAGTGGTGCAACAGGTCTGGCACAGATTATCTCTGCCTTGAGTAATCACTGGTTTGGTTTTCACATTCCGATTTCACTGACCTTTTACGCCATTAATTTTCCTTTGATGGTCTTGGCTTGGTATCAGATTGGCCATAAGTTCACCGTCTTTACCTTTATCACGGTATCTATGAGTTCCTTCTTTATCCAGTTTGTCCCTGTGGCGACCTTGACAGAGGATCCTATTATCAATGCCCTTTTTGGGGGTGTTGTCATGGGCTTGGGGATTGGTTTTGCTCTTCGAAACAATATCTCCAGTGGTGGGACGGATATCGTCAGCCTGACTATTCGCAAGAAAACAGGTAAGAATGTCGGTAGTATTTCTTTCTTGGTCAATGGGACCATCATGCTGATAGCAGGTTTGACCTTTGGATGGAAATACGCTCTCTATTCTATGATTACCATCTTTGTCTCTAGCCGTGTGACAGATGCGGTCTTTACCAAGCAAAAACGCATGCAGGCCATGATTGTGACCAATCATCCAGATAAAGTAATTGAGAAAATCCATAAAAAATTGCACCGCGGAGCAACCATGATCCACGATGCAGAAGGAACCTATAATCACGAGAGAAAGGCAGTTTTAATTACTGTCATTACACGTGCAGAGTTTAATGAATTTAAACAGATTATGAAACAGGTGGACCCAGGCGCCTTTGTCTCTGTATCTGAGAATGTTCATATTCTGGGACGATTCGTTGAAACAGAAAATTAGTGACTAAAAAAACCAGCGCGAGCTGGTTTTTATTTTTCGATAATTTTGTGGGCGATTAACTGACGGTAACAAATTTGTTTATTGCTCTTAGCGTCGTTGATAATCTGAAGAATCGTTTCAAATGATGTTTGACCAAGTTCTAGGCTATTGATATCGACATAGGCTGCCAAGTTGAGCTTGGGATTGACTGAGTCGAAGCTGAGGACAGGGACATCCAGTTGGTGTTTTGCGATGTAATCACAGACCCCTGCAGCAAGGAGACTATCAATGGTAATAATAGCGTCAATATTTGGATCGTGTTTGAAGAGAAGTCTACTAAAGCGATAACCATTATCTTCAAGAAATTCAGTAGCAAAGTAAGTCAGATTAGTATCGAGAGGAAGTTGGTATTGTTTTAGAGCTAGCTCGTAACCTGTCAGACGGTCTTGTGTTACGAAGAGTCGCTTAGTACCTCCGATAAAGGCAATTCGCTTGCATCCTTTTTTGATGAAATACTCTGTCGCATCAAAACCAGCTTGGACATTGTCATTATCGACAAGTGGAATGAAGGGAGATAGAGATTTACCTAAGATAAGGAAAGGAAATTGCTCGTCTGCTACTAACTTAACCAAAGGGTCCTCTTCTTGGGCATAGAGGAAAATCAAACCATCTACACGTTTGCCGTAAACCATCTGGGAAATAGCTTTGAGTCGCTCTTTGGCGTCTTTACCTGTCGCGATCTGAATGGCGTAGTGGTTTTCAGAGGCGACTTGGGCAATACCACGGAGGACAGATGGGAAGAAAGGATTTTGATAGAAGGCATCTGAGTCGTCAGGAAGCACCAAGCCGATAACTTGGGTATAGCTACTTACCAAGCTACGAGCATTGAGGTTGGGGTGGTAATTGAGCTCCTTCATAGCCTTGCGAACACGTTTTTTTGTTTCGTCGCTAATGGTTGATTTATTTTGAATAACACGGGTTACGGTTGAAGGTGAAACACCAGCAGCCTTGGCCACATCTTTAATCGTAACGGGCATAAAAATCTCCTATTTATGGTAATCTGGATCACGGAAATGCGTTTTATAAAAGATAGTGACCAGATACAGAACAAAAAGAATGTTTTGTACAGTGATGAGGTTTGACATATTTTGGCCAAAGAGTCCCAAAATAAGTGTAATCAGAGTTGGTAATCCTAAACAGTTCAAGATAAAATGGTAGCACTCTTTAAAGGTCCTAAATGAAAAGAGGCGTGATTTCTTAGTGATATAAAGGAGAAGACTCGCTCCTAGAGAGACGATAAAGAAATTCAAACCAAAGAGGAAGCTCGCACCGAGAACTAGAAAGAGACTGATATAGACACGATTCTGCTGGTACCAGTCTTTAGAAATGGCTTGGGTCAAGCTGTCTTTACTTTTGAAACTCTCAGTCTCAATCGCTCGGTAAGAGACACGGGTCAGTTCTTTACTTTCTTTGCTGATGACTAGCTCATTCGTATCGAAATGCAGTTGCAAGTCCTTAGGTAATTCCTTGCTTTGACTTGGACCGATCACAATAGAAGGCTCTTGACTAGCTGTTCCAGTATAAGTTAATTTACCATCAACAATTGTAGCATGTTCAGAGAGATCCTGGACAACCTCATCTGTCAATGGTTCATAGACATTATCGATAAAGGTTTCTAGCGGATAAGTATCCTGTGAGCTGTTTTGGATGGCAATGGGTACCATAGACAAGCTAATAAGGAAGATACTGGTAAAGAGAAGTTGAAACCAGTTGAGCCCGAAACGTTTAGACAGGGGCTTACGAAATCCCCAAATACTTGAAAAATAGGAAAATGGATATGGAAGCATAGGTATCTTTCTAAAAGGTGTTTTCTATATGAGTATTATTATATAGAGAAATGTGCTTTATTTCAAGTCTAGGAGAAAAATTGCTTATTGTAAGGATATTACTTACAGTAAGCAATTGCTAATACTCAATGAAAATCAAAGAGCAAACTAGGAAGCTAGCCGTAGACTGCTCAAAGAACAGCTTTGAGGTTGCAGATAAAAGCTGATATGGTTTGAAGAGATTTTCGAAGAGTATAAAATGAAAAAGGGTGGCGGGGATAAATTATCCCTTGTCGCCACCACTTGTAAGTCCTGAAACAAAGTTCTTTTGTAGGAAGAAGAAGAGAATACAGATTGGAAGGGCGATGAGGATAGCACCTGCTGAGAAGTAGGCAATCTTCATGTTTTTCACATTGCTAACGAAGGTTTGGAGACCTACGGCAACAGTAAAGTATTCTTTCTCACGAAGCAAGAAACTAGAGAGGATGTAGTCCCCGAAAGGTCCCATGAAGGCCCAGAGAGCTTGTACGGCAACCATTGGGCGAACAAGTGGAAGAACAATTTGCCAGAAGCGACGGAAGTGTCCTGCACCGTCTAGTTTTGCGGATTCGTCTAGAGACATTGGCACTGTATCGAAGTAGCCTTTCATGAGCCAAGCGTTCATCGGAATACCACCACCAACGTAGAGGAAGATGAGGAACCAGCTGTGGTTAAGGGCGTTCAACATAAGTGCCATAACGAAGAAGGCTGTCAAAGCGGCCATGGTTGGCACCATTTGGATAATCAAGAAGAAGACCAAACTTTGTTTACGAGCCAAGAAGTTGTAACGGCTGTAAGCATAACCAGCAAGTACGATAATACTTGTTTGAACAGCCATAGTAATTAAGGCGATAATCAAAGTGTTGAGATACCAAGTACCGTACAAGGTTTCAGTGAAGAGGCCTTTAAAGTTATCAAAATTGAGGTCGATATTAGTATCTAGTTTAAAGGCTGAGACGTTACCTGCTTTAAAGGCTGACATGATGGTAATCAAAAGTGGATAGATAATCACGATTGATAGGCCAATTAAGTAGAGGTAAGTAAGGGTTTGAGTCAGTCTACGTTTGAGTTTAATTGAGTTATTCATCTTAGACGTCCTCCATATCAAATGCGTGTAGTTTCTTGAATGCAATCATAGAGATTGAGATGACAATGATAGAAATAATCAAGGTAACAGCTGCCGCCATTGAGTATTGAGGAGATGTACCTGTTGTCAAACGGTAGATCCATGAGATCAAGATATCGGTTGAACCAGCTCCACCTCCGACACTACCAGGTCCTCCACCATTGAAGAGGTACATGATAGAGAAGTTGTTAAAGTTGAAGGTGTATTGGCTAATCAAAGTAGGTGCCGCAACAGCCAAGATCATTGGGAAAGTGATGTTGCGGAATTTTTGCCAAGCATTAGCACCGTCAATATAAGCTGCTTCGTAAAGGTCGTTAGGAATAGATTGCAAGATACCCAAGGTCAAAACGTAGATGTATGGGAATCCAAGCCAACCTTGCATCATAATCAAGGCAACCTTTGTCCAAGTAGGGTCTGTTTTCCAAGGAATAAGAGCCCCATCAAGGAAAGGAAGGAATTTAGCAAAGATCGGCAAGACTTGAGTGTTGATAGCACCGACACTATCATTAAACATGTTTGAGAATGTCAAGATAGTGATGAAGGCTGGGACAGCCCAAGGAAGAAGGAAAATAACACCAAAGATACGTTTTCCTTTGATAAATGGTTGGTTAGCAATGATAGCTGTGAAGATACCAATCACGATCTGCAAAGTTGAGGCAGATAAAGCCCAGATGATAGTCCAAGAAAGAACAGAACCAAAGGCTGAACGGAAGGTACTCAAGCTCCAAATGTTTGTAAAGTTTGTCAAACCAACCCAGTCCAACAATTTGTTTGGTGGCAAGTGTTGGAAGTCGTAGTTGGTAAAGGCAATCATCAAGGTTACGATAACTGGGAAGATAATCGCAAAAGTCATTGCAATATAAGATGGAATGATCAAGAGGTAAGGGAAGCCATTTTCATAGATTCCTTTGATCATTTCTTTAAAGGTAAGTGCTACTGGAATACCATTGTTAATGTGTTTAGCAGTTGTATGTGCATCTTTAATATTTGAGAAATAAAAGAGTACATAAACGACTACAAAGATTAAATGGAAGGCACCACGAATCAGCATAAAGAGGGAATTGTCACGACCTGGCTTGTCACCAAGAGTGATAAGATTGCTCAATTCAGGGGCTGCAAGTGCTAGGAAATAAAGGACAAATACGATGGTTACACCAAGGAAGATAAAACCTTTGGCTTTTTGTTTATTGTAAATCTGTCCTAACCCAGGAATGATAGACAGCAGGGCTGCTTTACTAGGTTGTTGCTTTTCCATAATAACTCCTTTCATAGGATACTGGTTTCTAGATAAAACCTAAACTATTTGTGTTTTTGTTGATAAATTCAAAGGGGGATTTGATTTCCACCCCCCTTGAACAAATTTCTTATTCACCAAATTTTTGTTTGATTGTTTCTTTGATCAATGTTACAGCATCGTTAGCTGCTGTCTTAGCATCTTTCTTACCACTTACAGCTTCAAACAACATTGTTTTAGCTGGGTCCCAAACTGCTGACATTTGAGAGATGTTTGGCATTGGTTGAGCGTTCTTGAACTGTTTGATAACAGCTGTTGTCAACTCATCATTTTTACCTTCAGCATATGAACGAGCTTCAGTGTTAGCTGGGATTTCGTTAGTTGTATCGTAGAAGGCTTTTTGTTCTTCAGTTGAAACAAGGAAGTCTACAAATTTTTGAGCAGCTTCAAGGTTCTTAGTGCTTGATGGGATGATCCAAGCTTTACCACCACCGAATGCTGCGTAATCTTTTCCGTTTGGAAGAGTTGGGATAGTTGCAACACCGTAGTTTACTTTAGCGTCTTTGAAGGCTTTAGCTTTCCAAGGTCCATCGATGATAGCAGCTGTTTTACCTTCTTGGAATTGAGTTTGGATTAGGTTTCCAGCTCCTTCAGTATCTTGCATACCTTTAGGCCATTTTTCATACCAAGATTTAGCGTACTCTATACCTTTGATAGCGCCGTCGTTGGCAAGACCGATATCTTTAGCGTCTTTACCGTTTTGTCCGAATACGTAACCGCCGTTACCAGCAAGAAGTCCGTATGCAAAGTAGAAGTTTGTCCAGTCAGCTAGGAAAGCAGAAGTTTTTCCATCTTCTCCAGCGAAGGCATATTTGCTATCTTTAGCAAGGTTTTCTAAGTCAGCAAATGTTTTTGGAGCTTCTTTTACCAAGTCTTTGTTGTAGTACATAACAAGTGACTCGATAACGGCAGGAGCACCGTAAACTTTACCGTCAGCAGCTGTTACAAGAGATTTAGTTTTATCATCTGTTTTAGCACCGTCGCTCAATTTAACTTCTGAAAGTTGTCCGTCAGTACCAAGGCTACCTACACGGTCGTATGGTGCCATCATAACGTCAGCAGCTTTACCAGATTGGTTATCTAGAGAAAGGTTGTCAAGACCACCCATTTGGTCTCCGGTTTTGATAGTCACTTTTACGCCAGCTTCTTTTTCGTAAGCTTTTGCAGCTGATTCAGCAAATGCTTTATATTGATCTTCAACGTAGAAAGTGATTTCTTTCGCTTCAGATGAACCAGAATCAGCAGGCTTATCAGCAGTTTTGCTTCCGCAAGCTACCAAAAGCAAGCTAGCAAGTGTAGCAGTTCCAAGCACAGCAGCGCTTTTCATGAATTTAGATGACATAGTGTATTCCTCCTAAAGAATAACAAATTTTATAATGAGGAAACGCAAACGTTTTCCTTTATGGGACTAGTATAGCACAAATAGAAAACGGTTGCAAGTGTTTTTTGTAAAAACTTTAAAAAAATTTCACGAAAAGAGTAAGCGTTTTATTTGTTTATAATAGAAGAAAAGTCAGAAAACATATTTTCATGATTTTACTGAAATTATTTAGGGAAACGATTGCCTAAATTTTGAACAAAAAATAAATTGCTCTAGACCAAACGTAGGCTAAGTTGCCCCTTCTATTTGTAGTTGAAGAAGATTTTGCAAATAGAAAAGAAAAATGTATATGTATACATAAATAAGGGCAAGTTTTTTTAAAAAATAATCAAAAAGTTTTTTTAAAACCGCTTGCAATTATTCCAAAAATGAAGTATACTTATATTAACGCAAACGTTTGCGCCCAAAAATGAAAAATTAAACTACAAATACACGAGGTGTTGTTTATGAAAAAACGTCAAAGTGGTGTGTTGATGCACATCTCTTCTCTCCCAGGAGCCTACGGAATCGGATCATTTGGTCAAAGTGCTTACGACTTCGTTGATTTCTTGGTTCGCACAAAACAACGTTACTGGCAAATCCTTCCACTAGGAACAACTAGTTACGGAGACTCTCCTTACCAATCTTTCTCAGCCTTCGCAGGGAACACTCATTTTATCGATTTGGATATCTTGGTGGAGCAAGGTTTGTTGGAAGCAAGTGACCTTGAAGGAGTTGACTTTGGTAGCGATGCGTCTGAAGTCGACTATGCTAAGATTTACTATGCACGTCGTCCTCTTTTAGAAAAAGCGGTGAAACGTTTCTTTGAAGTTGGAGATGTTAAAGATTTTGAGAAATTTGCTCAAGACAACCAATCATGGCTTGAGCTCTTTGCTGAGTATATGGCTATCAAAGAGCATTTTGATAATCTTGCTTGGACTGAATGGCCAGATGCTGATGCTCGCGTTCGTAAAGCTTCAGCACTTGAAAGCTATCGTGAGCAATTGGCAGACAAGTTGGTTTACCACCGTGTGACTCAATACTTCTTCTTCCAACAATGGTTGAAATTGAAAGCTTACGCTAACGACAACCACATCGAAATCGTTGGGGACATGCCAATCTATGTAGCGGAAGATTCAAGCGATATGTGGGCAAATCCACATCTCTTCAAGACAGATGTCAACGGTAAGGCAACTTGCATCGCAGGATGCCCACCAGATGAGTTTTCTGCAACTGGTCAGCTTTGGGGTAACCCAATCTATGACTGGGAAGCAATGGATAAAGACGGCTATAAATGGTGGATTGAACGCTTGCGTGAAAGCTTCAAAATCTACGATATCGTTCGTATCGACCACTTCCGTGGTTTTGAATCTTACTGGGAAATCCCTGCTGGTTCCGATACAGCAGCACCTGGTGAGTGGGTCAAAGGTCCGGGCTACAAGCTCTTTGCAGCTGTTAAGGAAGAACTTGGTGAGTTAAACATCATCGCTGAAGACCTTGGCTTCATGACAGATGAAGTTATTGAGTTGCGTGAACGTACTGGCTTCCCAGGAATGAAGATTCTTCAATTTGCCTTCAATCCAGAAGACGAAAGCATCGATAGCCCACACTTGGCACCTGCTAACTCAGTTATGTATACAGGAACTCACGACAACAATACGGTCCTTGGTTGGTACCGTAACGAGATCGATGATGCGACTCGTGAGTACATGGCTCGCTACACGAACCGTAAAGAGTATGAAACAGTGCCACACGCTATGCTTCGTACAGTCTTTTCATCAGTTAGCTTCATGGCAATTGCAACTATGCAAGATTTGCTAGAATTGGATGAGGCAGCTCGTATGAACTTCCCATCTACCCTTGGTGGAAACTGGTCTTGGCGTATGACTGAAGATCAATTGACACCAGCTGTCGAGGAAGGCTTGCTTGACTTGACAACAATCTATCGCCGAATCAATGAAAATTTGGTAGATTTAAAGAAATAATACAATATCAGGAGACACCTTAAACATGTTATCACTACAAGAATTTGTACAAAATCGTTACAATAAAACCATTGCAGAATGTAGCAATGAAGAGCTTTATCTGGCTCTTCTTAACTACAGCAAGCTTGCAAGTAGCAAAAAACCAGTTAACACTGGTAAGAAAAAAGTTTACTATATCTCAGCTGAGTTCTTGATTGGTAAACTTTTGTCAAACAACTTGATCAATCTTGGTCTTTACGACGATGTTAAAAAAGAACTTGCAGCTGCAGGTAAAGACTTGATTGAAGTTGAAGAAGTTGAATTGGAACCATCTCTTGGTAATGGTGGTTTGGGACGTTTGGCTGCCTGCTTTATCGACTCAATTGCTACTCTTGGTTTGAACGGTGACGGTGTTGGTCTTAACTACCACTACGGTCTTTTCCAACAAGTTCTTAAAAATAACCAACAAGAAACAATTCCAAACGCATGGTTGACAGAGCAAAACTGGTTGGTTCGCTCAAGCCGTAGCTACCAAGTGCCATTTGCTCACTTCACATTGACATCAACTCTTTACGATATCGATGTACCTGGTTACAAGACAGAAACTAAGAACCGCTTGCGTTTGTTTGACTTGGATTCTGTTGATTCTTCAATCATTAAAGACGGTATCAACTTTGACAAGACAGATATCGCTCGCAACTTGACTCTTTTCCTTTACCCAGATGATAGTGATCGTCAAGGTGAATTGCTCCGTATCTTCCAACAATACTTCATGGTTTCAAACGGTGCGCAATTGATCATCGAAGAAGCAATCGAAAAAGGAAGCAACTTGCATGACCTTGCTGACTACGCAGTTGTCCAAATCAACGATACTCACCCATCAATGGTTATCCCTGAATTGATCCGTCTTTTGACTGCTCGTGGTATCGAACTTGACGAAGCAATCTCAATCGTTCGTAGCATGACTGCCTACACTAACCATACAATCCTTGCTGAAGCCCTTGAAAAATGGCCTCTTGAATTCTTGCAAGAAGTGGTTCCTCACTTGGTACCAATCATCGAAGAATTGGACCGTCGTGTGAAAGCAGAATACAAAGATCCAGCTGTTCAAATCATCGATGAGAGCGGACGTGTTCACATGGCTCACATGGATATCCACTACGGATACAGTGTTAACGGGGTAGCAGCACTCCACACTGAAATCTTGAAGAACTCTGAATTGAAAGCCTTCTACGACCTTTACCCAGAAAAATTCAACAACAAAACAAACGGTATCACTTTCCGTCGTTGGCTCATGCATGCTAACCCAAGACTATCTCACTACTTGGATGAGATTATTGGAGAAGGTTGGCACCATGAAGCAGATGAGCTTGAAAAACTCTTGTCTTATGAAGACAAAGCAGCTGTCAAAGAAAAATTGGAAAGCATCAAGGCTCACAACAAACGTAAATTGGCTCGTCACTTGAAAGAACACCAAGGTGTGGAAATCAATACAAACTCTATCTTTGACATCCAAATCAAACGTCTTCACGAGTACAAACGCCAACAAATGAACGCTTTGTACGTGATCCACAAATACCTTGACATCAAAGCTGGTAACATCCCTGCTCGCCCAATCACAATCTTCTTTGGTGGTAAAGCAGCTCCAGCCTACACAATCGCTCAAGACATCATCCACTTGATTCTTTGTATGTCAGAAGTTATTGCTAACGATCCAGCAGTAGCTCCACACTTGCAAGTAGTTATGGTTGAAAACTACAACGTTACTGCAGCAAGCTTCCTTATCCCAGCATGTGATATCTCAGAGCAAATCTCACTTGCTTCTAAAGAAGCTTCAGGTACTGGTAACATGAAATTCATGTTGAACGGAGCTTTGACTCTTGGTACTATGGACGGTGCTAATGTGGAAATCGCTGAGTTGGTTGGAGATGAAAACATCTACATCTTCGGTGAAGATTCAGAAACTGTTATCGACCTTTACGATAAAGCAGCATACAAATCAAGCGAATTCTACGCTCGTGAAGCTATCAAACCATTGGTTGACTTCATCGTTAGCGATGCAGTTCTTGCAGCTGGAAACAAAGAGCGCTTGGAACGTCTTTACAATGAATTGATCAACAAAGACTGGTTCATGACTCTTCTTGACTTGGAAGACTACATCAAGGTTAAAGAACAAATGTTGGCTGACTACGAAGACCGTGACGCATGGTTGGATAAAGTCATTGTTAACATCTCTAAAGCAGGATTCTTCTCATCTGACCGTACAATCGCTCAGTACAACGAAGATATCTGGCACTTAGACTAATATACAAATTTATACTAATACATCTTGTAAAAAAGCGAGTTTCGATTGAAATTCGCTTTTTTGCCTCTTTATTTGAATGATGTGGATTTGGGTCAATCCTGTCTAAAAATAGAGAGAAATCATAGACAGCTTAAATGCATAGAAATGAGGCTTTTATTGTTTTTTCATCCTCATGTTTCTTCGTAGTTGATTACTTCATATCCCTTGCATACGCTTACACAAAGTATTATAATATGATTATAGGAAAGAAGGTGTTTTTATGTGGAAAAAATATTTTTCAAAATATAAATGGACTGATTTATTTTGGATTTTATTTGTTATTTTGACCTGCCTCTATATAGGTAACCATGATTTGTTTCCTCTCAATCATCAAGAATTCTCGCTTCGAGGGAGTTTCTGGGGATTTGTACTTGCCTTATATCAATTGCTATTTATTGATAAGTTTGTTATCTCGAATCGAAAATAAAGTTTAGGGCTATGCTTAGCTGTGTACCTTTAGGATTGATTTTTGGAGGAAGATTTTGTCTCTATTATTTATTATTTTAAATTTGTTTATCTTGTACAAGATCTATTCTTTGAGACGGGAGAAATCGAAATACTTGATTTATACGGCCTATATCATATTTGGGGTAAATGTACTATATGGTATTCAATGGTTATTAAAAGAACTGGTTTCCAATATTTCCACTTAATATGTATGGAAACTATAACAAAACGCATAAGATTAAGGTTTTTGAGTACCTGTTCTTATGCGTTTTCGTAATATTGAAGATTCTTAGTAAGTTTTCTACTTTTGCAAAGTCTAGTTTAGAATGCTTTCCCGACCAGAATCTCTGCTTCAATGGTAATCTCTGTCAGTTGGCTCCAGTCAATCTTAGTCTGGTCGATGTGAAAGAGTAGGGGCGTCATGCTGAGTAGGGCTTTGAGCTGCTCTGCTGTGATAGTTTTAGTCAGAGAGGCAGTTTGACTAGATAGGATGGTAAAGTGTTCTTGGAAATGATTTTTGATATCTTGGTTAGAATAATCCTTGTTTGTTAGCTGGTCTTGTACCTTCTGACGGATTTCCTTGAGGTGATTTTCAGTTGGGATAACCTTTATCAAGATACCGTCTTTGGATAAAACGCGATGAAATTCTCCATAGTTGGCAGGTGAGAAGATATCAAGCAGGATATCCATGCTAGCGTCTTTTATAGGAAGACGAGCTAAGTCACCAACGAACCAATTGACTGCCCAGTTGGGTTCGCTCTTGGCAGCGATTTGGACGGAATCTTTGGAAATATCAAAAGCATAGAAGGTTTTGTCAGGATGCCTTTCTTGGAGTTTGCGAGAATAGAATCCTTCGCCACAGCCGATATCTAAGACTGTGGTGCTAGTTTCTGAACTGGCTAGCAAGTCAGATACAGCCTCTAAGATAGCCTGATAAAATCCAGCCTCTAGGATTTGTTGGCGGTTTTGAAAATTTTCCTTATCGTAGTTGGTAGATTGCTTGATTTGAGGAGCTAGATTGACATAGCCGAATTTAGCCAAGTCAAAAGAATGGCGATTGCTACATTTGAGACTGCTCTCAACCAGAGTCAGCTTTTCTTGGCAGATAGGACAGGCAAAGGCAGTAGCAGAAGCAAAACGCTGAAGTTTGGGTTTGAGATTTGTATTCATAGTTTAAGTGTATCAAAAGAGGCAAATGAAAGCAACCTTAGGAATAAGTAGATGGGAGATTCAGTAGAAATAAAACTAATTCTCCAATTTATAGAATGAAATTGCTTTTATATCTAAATTGCTATATAATAATGATAAGGAGGAAATAAGTATGTTAAAAGAAGTACTAACCGTTGCAAAAGTTGCGAAAAAATCATCACTCTTTTTGGGTGGTGTCGCATTTGGTACCCTTGGTTTGAAAATCTTGGCAAGTAAGGAAGCTAAAAAAGGTTATTCTAAAGCTTTGGCTAAGGCTTACAAGTTGAAAGACGGGCTAGATGCATCTGTTTCTGTTGTGAAACAACATGGAGACGATGTCTTGCAAGATGCCAAATATTTGTACGAGCAAGAGAAAAAAGAAGAGCAATTAGATAGCCTTATAGGGGAATAATATGTCTTTTAAAGTGCTACATAGAGGATACCAACATATCCGACTATCATCTTCTTTTTCACTCACCTTGGATATTCAAGACTATCTTCGTTCCTTGGCGAGAGATGAAAAGGGGATTGAGTCTATCCAGTTTTACATGGATCAACAGCACTTTACTCTACGCATAAAAGAAGGCTTTTCTGTATTAGATAATGCAGAAGCCTTTTTAAAAAGAATTGATAAAGGGAAAGTTTCTGAGTTGATGACTCTTCCCATTCGTAGAGAAGAGAGTGCTTATTCTATTGTTTCAGGTGCAGCGATTAAGCGTATACTTTTTCGTAGTTTTGTGCCGTATCCTATTCGCTATCTATGGACTTGTTATCAGGCTTTTGCCTATATTAGAGAAGCCTATCAAACACTAGCGCGTAAGGAACTAACGATGGAGGTCTTGGACTGCTCGGCGATTTTATTGTCCTTGTTTATGAACCAATCCAAGACAGCTAGCAATATCATGTTTATGCTTGATTTGGGGAATCATTTAGATCAGTGGTCCTTGAAAAAAACTGCAACAGATTTAGAACAAAGCCTTCTTGCAAAAGAGAGCGATGTATTCCTAGTACAGGGCGATACGGTTGTTAGTATCAAGAGTTCTGATGTTCAAATAGGAGATGTCTTGGTCCTATCTCAAGGAAATGAAATTCTGTTTGATGGACAAGTAGTTTCAGGTTTAGGTATGGTCAATGAAAGTTCCTTGACGGGAGAGAGTTTTCCAGTTGAAAAAAGAGAGTCTGATTTGGTTTGTGCAAATACAGTATTAGAAACTGGAGAGTTACGCATTCGTGTAACCGATAATCAGATGAACAGTCGGATTTTACAACTGATTGAGTTAATGAAGAAATCTGAAGAAAACAAGAAAACGAAACAACGCTATTTCATCAAAATGGCGGATAAGGTCGTCAAATATAATTTCTTGGGGGCTGGTCTGACTTACCTATTAACAGGTTCTTTTTCTAAGGCTATTTCTTTCCTATTGGTCGATTTCTCCTGCGCTTTGAAAATCTCTACTCCTGTAGCTTATTTAACAGCTATCAAGGAGGGGTTGAATCGTGAAATGGTGATTAAGGATGGAGATATTCTGGAGAAATATCTGGAAGTTGATACTTTCTTGTTTGATAAGACGGGAACAATCACAACTAGTTATCCTATAGTTGAAAAGGTGTTACCTTTTGGGGACTATAGTGAGGAAGATATTCTCAGAATCAGTGCCTGTCTTGAGGAACACATTTATCATCCTATTGCTAATGCCATCGTCAAGCAAGCTGAGATAGAGGGAATTGAACATGAGGAAATGCATGGGAAACTCCAATATATCGCAAGCAAGGGGATTAAATCTCATATAGATGGGCAACCAGTTCTTATTGGGAATTATGTTTTGATGCAGGATGAGCAGATTCATATCAGTTCAGAACAAAATGCTTTAATTGAAGAGTACAAGAGTCACTATAATCTCTTATTCTTGGCTTATCAGAATGAATTGATTGGAATGTTCTGCATTCATACTCCTTTGAGAAAAGAAGCAAAAGCAGCCTTGGAGAAACTTAAGGCACAAGGGAAAAAATTGATTCTGGCAACAGGGGACACCTTGGTTAGAACAGAGGAATTAGTCAAAGATTTGCCCTTTGATCAGGTCTATACAGACTTGAAACCTGATGGGAAATTTGAGTTAGTAGAGGAACTGCAGAAAGCAGGTCACACTATTTTGATGGTTGGAGATGGATTGAATGACTCAGCGGCTCTAACCCTATCAGATATCGGTGTGGTGATGAATGAGAGTGCAGATATTTCTAAGCAGATGAGCGATATCTTATTGTTAGATAATCGCTTGGATTTCTTCCAAGAGTTGGATTGGCTATCATCATCTTTGCAAACCCTCATCAAGAAGAATATTCAAGATACCGTTGTCGTAAATAGTAGCTTGATTGGCTTTGGCTTATTTAATTGGCTCAGTCCTTCAAATCTCTCTATCTTACATAATCTAACAACCTTGCGCATTGTACTGCGTAGCCTGTCTATTAAAAATAGATAGATGAGAGTTATTAACAGCAAAAAGGAGTTACCTTTCTCGAGGATAACTCCTTTGTTTATAGATAAATGTTGAATAGTTTAGTAAGTCAATACAAAATATTTTTTCTTCCCGCGACGGATAACAGTCAGTTCGTTCTCTAACTTATCTGCGTCACTCAAGACATAGTCAAGGTCTTGGATGCGGTCGCCGTTGACGTAGATAGCTCCGTTTTGGACGTCTTCACGGGCTTGGCGTTTTGAGTTAACCACACCAGATGACACGAGGAGTTCCACGATATTGTGGTTTTCGTCTGCTTGTACTTGGTAGTTTGGCACTCCACGAAGTCCTTGTTTGAGTTCTTTGACAGAAAGGTTTTTGATGTTTCCTGCAAAGAGTTGTTCAGTAATGTTAAGGGCTTCCTTGTAGGCTTCTTCTCCGTGAACGAGTGTAACGACTTCACGAGCCAAGACTTTTTGAGCCAAGCGTTCGTGTGGCGCTGCTTCAAATTGTTTACGAATGTCTTCAATCTCATCAAGTGACAAGAAAGTAAAGATTTTCAAGAAGCGAACAGCGTCTGCGTCCATAACGTTCATCCAAAATTGGTACATTTCGTATGGAGAAGTCTTTTCAGGATTGAGCCAGACTGCGTTTCCTTCTGATTTACCAAATTTCTTACCAGTTGCATCTGTGATCAATGGAACAGTGATCACGTGGCCAGTTTTGTCAGCCTTACGACGAAGCAATTCAGTACCAGCTGTCATATTTCCCCACTGGTCAGAACCACCGATTTGTAGCGTCACATTGTGGTCTTGGTTAAGGACGAAGAAGTCGTAACCTTGCATGATTTGGTAGGCAAACTCAGTGTAAGAAATCCCTGTTTCAATCCGTTTTTTCACAGACTCCTTGCTCATCATGTAGTTGACAGTGAAGTATTTTCCGATATCACGGAGGAAGTCAATGAAGCTGATGCTGCCAAACCAGTCGTAGTTGTTGACCATGACAGCCTTGTTTTCCCCATTTTCAAAGTCAAGAAAACGAGAAAGTTGTCCTTGGATAGACTTGACCCAGCCATTTACTGTGTCTTTTGTTTGGAGACTACGTTCAGCATCTTTGAAGGACGGATCTCCGATGAGACCTGTAGCACCGCCAACGAGCGCATAAGGTTTGTGACCTGCTAGTTGCAAGCGACGACTTGTCAAGATTGCGACAAGGTGGCCTAGGTGAAGGCTGTCAGCAGTTGGATCGTAGCCAGTATAATAAGAAACTTGACCTTCTTCTAGGGCTTTACGCAAAGCTTCTTCATCAGTCGTTTGAAAAATCAAACCACGCTCTTTTAGCTCATCAAAAATGTGCATGTGTCTTTTCTCCTTTATAAAATATTGTTTCTACCTATTGTATCACAAACTTGGGCAATAGCCTAGTAGAATAGGGAAGAAAGTGGCTATTTTATTGAAAGTTTACCTTTTATGGTATAATAGATAGAATGAGGAAATCCATGCAAAATCAATTAAATGAATTAAAACGAAAAATGCTGGAATTTTTCCAGCTAGTAAAATCAAAAATAAATCATAAAAAATCAGAGAAAGTCTCAGAAGAGAAGCAGTCGGATGGGACAGGTGGGAAAGTTCTGGCTATCCTAGGTAGCATTTTAGCTGCTATCAAGGGAATTTTGAATACTCTCTTTATTCTAGGCTTTATCGGTGGACTTTTTGGTGCTGGTGTAGCTCTTGGTTATGGAGTTGCTTTGTTTGACAAGGCTAAGGTTCCCCAATCGGAGGACTTGGTCAAGCAGGTTAAAAATATTTCTTCTATCTCAGAAATTGTTTATTCAGATGGGAGTGTCATTGCTTCTATCGAGAGTGATTTACTGAGAACTTCTGTCTCATCTGAGGAAATATCGGACAATCTCAAAAAGGCTATCGTTGCAACTGAGGACGAACATTTTCTTGAACATAATGGGGTTGTGCCAAAAGCTGTGATTCGGGCGACTTTGGGAACCTTTGCAGGTTTGGGCTCATCTAGCGGGGGCTCGACCTTGACCCAACAGTTAATCAAACAACAAGTGGTTGGAGATGCTCCGACTTTGGCTCGTAAGGCTACAGAAATTGTTGATGCCCTTGCCTTGGAACGCAGCATGAGTAAGGATGAAATCTTGACTACTTATCTCAATGTTGCTCCCTTTGGTCGAAATCATAAAGGACAGAATATTGCAGGTGCTCAGCAAGCTGCTGAAGGGATTTTCGGTATCGATGCCAACAAGCTGAGTATTCCCCAAGCTGCCTTCCTAGCAGGTTTGCCACAGAGTCCGATTACTTATTCCCCTTATGAAAATACTGGAGAGTTAAAGAGTGATGAAGACTTAGAACTTGGTTTGAAGCGGGCCAAGGATGTTCTCTACAACATGTACCGTACGGGTGCTCTGACTCAGGAAGAATACGACCAGTACAAGGATTATAATCTCAAACAAGATTTCTTGCCATCAGGAACTGTCAATGCTGTTTCGAGGGATTATCTCTACTTTACAGCTATGGCTGAAGCGACCGACCGTATGTATGATTATTTAGTTCAACAGGACAATGTCTCTAGCCAAGAGTTGAAAAACGAGTCGATTCAAAAGGCTTATCATGAGCGAGCTGAGCAGGAACTAAGTAATGGCGGCTATAAAATCACGACAACGATCAATAAAAAAATCCATAACGCCATGCAAAATGCAGTTGCTAACTACGGTCGTTTGGTAGATGATTCGACTGGGCAGCCTGAAGTAGGGAATGTTTTGATGGACAATAAAACGGGGGCTGTTCTAGGTTTTGTTGGTGGTCGTAATTACCAGACTAACCAAAACAATCACGCCTTCGACACCAAGCGTTCGCCAGCCTCTACAACCAAGCCTTTATTGGCCTACGGTATTGCCATTGACCAAGGTTTGATGGGAAGCGCTAGTATCTTGTCTAATTATCCGACAAAATTCTCTAATGGAAATCCTATTATGTATGTAAATAGTCCAGGTACAGGCATGATGACCCTAGGTGAAGCCTTGAACTATTCGTGGAATATCCCAGCCTATTGGACCTATCGTATGCTTCGTGAGAAGGGTGTGGATGTCAAGGGCTACATGGAGAAAATGGGTTACGAGATTCCGGAGTACGGTATCGAAAGTCTGCCTATGGGCGGCGGTATTGAAGTCACAGTCGCCCAGCATACCAATGGTTATCAAACAATTGCCAATAATGGTGTCTACCATCAGAAACATGTGATTTCTAAGATTGAATCATCTGATGGTAGAGTAATCTATGAATTTCAAGACAAGCCAGTTCAAGTGTACTCGAAGGCAACGGCAACAATTATGCAGAGTTTGCTTCGTGAGGTGATTTCATCTCGAATCACTTCAAGTTTCCAAACGGATTTGGCTTCTATCAATTCAAGCTTAGCTCGTGCAGACTGGATTGGTAAGACTGGTACAACCAATGAAGATGAAAATATGTGGCTCATGCTGTCAACACCAAGATTGACTCTAGGTGGTTGGCTAGGACATGATGACAACCGCCCAATGGCTAAGGGGGCTGGACATTATCGAAATGCCAAATATATGGCTTACTTGGTCAATGCTATCCAACAGGCTGAGCCTGGTGTTTGGGGCAATGAACGCTTTAATCTTGATTCCAGTGTGACCCAATCTCAGGTCCTCAGATCTACAGGACAGAAGCCAGGCAAAGTATCCGTTAATGGAAAAACAGTGGATCTTTCAGGGGCTACTGTAACGAGCTATTGGGCTAATAAGGCGGGAGCTCCTACGACTAGCTATCACTTTGCTATTGGAGGAAGTGAAGCAGATTATCAAAATGCTTGGTCAAGTATTATTGGTAGTTTCTCATCTACGCCAAGTTCAAGTAGTAGTTCTAGCAGTACATCAAGTTCATCATCTACACAACCAAATAGTAGAAGGTAGGAAAGTGGCATTGATTGCCACTTTTTTCTTTTTTCCTTTCGTGTTACAATAAAGGTATGAATCAGTATCAGAAAAAGATTGTTAAAGGAACTATTTATTCGCTCCTATCTGGCTTAATCTGGGGAATCTGTGGAATTTTAGGAGAATATTTCTTTACTCATTATCAAGTGTCCTCTGGCTGGATTACCTCTATGCGTTTGACACTGGCAGGGAGTCTTGTACTCATTTGGTCTGCAGTGCAATTAAAATCGCAAGTGCTAGATATTTGGCGAGATAAGAAAAATTACCTGCCCTTTTTAGCCTATGCTATTTTGGGGATTTTTTCAGTCCAGTATTTTTTCTACCTCTGCGTAGAATATTCTAATGCAGCGACAGCGACTATTTTACAGTTTATAAGTCCTGTCTTTATCCTCTTTTACAATCGCTTGATTTATCAAAAACGAGCGTCAAAAAGTGCTATTTTCTATGTTTTGATTGCCATGCTGGGCGTGTGCTTGATGGCGACAAAAGGCGATCTCTCTCAGTTATCTATGACGCCACTAGCCCTTATAACAGGTCTGTTGAGTGCCATGGGTGTTATGTTTAATGTTATCTTACCTCAACCTTTTGCTAAGCGCTATGGTTTTGTCCCGACGGTTGGGTGGGGGATGATTTTGGCCGGTTTATTTAGCAATGTCCTTTCGCCGGTTTACAAGCTCTCCTTTACTCCTGATATTTGGAGTATCTTGATTTGCCTCATTATCGCTTTCTTTGGAACGGCTTTTGCCTTTTTCATTTCTATGAAGGCAGTGTCCTTGGTCTCTCCTTTAGTGGTTTCCGTTATCAGTGCCAGTGAACCTCTCTCTTCTGCCCTTTTGAGTGTTTTATTTTTAGGCTTGGTAGTGGATTGGTCCCTTCTTACAGCTATGGCTCTGATTATTTTACCCATGATTTTCCTATCGGTAGAAGAAGCGAAAGAAAGTAAATAAAAAGTCTTTTCTTAATTCTAAAAGTGTGCTATACTAGAATAGTCAATAAAACACGGGGAGATAGTTGTGAAGAGTGTTTTTAGGTTGTATCGGTAGGGGCTTGCTTTTACCGACAGCACGTTTTATCTCACATCCCTAAAAATCATACCTAAAAACAAACAAAAAGGCTTCAAATTTGAGGCCTTTTTTGGTAGAATAGGTATCATTAAAATGAACTAGGAGGCGCCTATGACTGCTACAAAAATGAACGCTCAAGAAATTATCCAATTTATCGCCAATGCTGAAAAGAAAACCAGTGTGAAAGTAACCTTTGAGGGACAACTCGCAACTGCTGTACCAAGCTCTGTTGTCAAACTAGGGAATGTCCTATTTGGAGACTGGAAAGATGTGGCTCCGCTTCTCGATGGTTTGGTAGAAAACCAAGACTATGTTGTTGAGCAAGACGCTCGTAATTCTGCAGTTCCTTTGCTAGATAAACGTGCTATCAATGCTCGTATTGAGCCGGGTGCTATTATCCGTGATCAGGTTGAAATTGGTGACAATGCTGTTATCATGATGGGAGCGGTTATCAATATCGGTGCTGAAATTGGTGCAGGAACCATGATTGACATGGGTGCTATCCTTGGTGGCCGTGCTATCGTGGGGAAAAACAGCCACGTTGGTGCAGGTGCGGTTCTTGCAGGTGTGATTGAGCCAGCTAGCGCAGAACCAGTCCGTGTTGGAGACAATGTTCTCATCGGTGCCAATGCAGTAGTTATCGAAGGGGTCCAAATCGGTAGTGGTTCAGTTGTTGCAGCAGGAGCTATTGTTACCCAAGATGTCCCAGAAAACGTGGTGGTAGCAGGTGTTCCAGCTCGCATTATCAAAGAGATTGATGCCCAAACCCAACAAAAAACAGCGCTAGAGGATGCGCTTCGTACCTTATAATTGTAAAAGTAATAAAGAGGCGGAACCCTTCTTCCAGCCTCTTTCTGCTATATCGGAGGATAGATAGATGTTAGATTTGATTCAGACTAGACGAGATTTGCACCAGATTCCAGAGATTGGCTTGGAGGAGTTCAAGACTCATGCTTATTTGCTGGATGTGATTGAAAAATTGACTGCGGGCAAGGAGTTTGTTCAAGTTCGTACTTGGCGGACAGGTATTTTGGTTTACTTGCAGGGAAGTCAGCCAGAGCGTACCATTGGTTGGCGAACAGACATTGATGGTCTGCCTATCGTCGAACAAACAGGACTTCCTTTCGCTTCTCAGCACCAAGGTCGTATGCACGCTTGTGGCCATGATTTCCACATGACTATTGCCTTGGGCTGCCTTGAGCGAGCCCTTGAGGAGCAACCAAAGAACAATCTGCTCTTTTTGTTTCAGCCTGCTGAAGAAAATGAAGCTGGTGGCATGCTCATGTATGAGGATGGCGCTTTTGGAGACTGGTTGCCAGACCAGTTTTATGGCCTTCATGTTAGGCCAGATTTGAAGGTTGGTCAGATTGCGACCAATACTCATACACTCTTTGCAGGGACTTGTGAGGTGAAGATTCGTTTCAAAGGCAAAGGTGGCCACGCAGCCTTTCCACATGAAGCCAATGACGCTTTGGTGGCTGCTAGTTACTTTGTGACCCAGGTGCAGTCAGTTGTCAGCCGCAATGTCAACCCAATCGAGGGAGCAGTGGTGACCTTTGGAGTTTTCCAAGCTGGAACAACCAATAATGTCATCACAGACACAGCCTTTTTGCATGGAACTATTCGGGCTTTGACACAGGACATGAGTCTCTTGGTGCAAAAGCGGGTCAAAACAGTTGCAGAAGGGGTTGCAGCTGCCTTCGATATGGAAGTCGAAGTGGAACTCAAACAAGGTGGTTACCTGCCTGTTGAGAACCATCCAGCCTTGGCGCGTGAACTGATGGACTTCTTTGAAGAAAAAGACGGAATTGAGTTGATTGATATCGAACCTGCTATGACAGGTGAAGACTTTGGTTATCTCCTTTCAAAAGTTGATGGCGTTATGTTCTGGCTAGGTATTGATAGTCCCTACGCCCTTCATCACCCTCAGATGAGTCCTAAGGAAGAAGCATTAGCTATTGGGGTGGATGCGGTCTTTAGTTTCCTGAAAAAGAAGGCAGCAGAATAGAGGGGTTGTCTATGAAATCGGAATTACGTAAGCAAGTCTTGCGAGAAATGAAGGCTATATCTCAAGAGCAAAAACAGTTTATAGATCAAACTTTAACCGAAAGACTTTTACAACACCCCTTTTACCAAGAAGCTAAGATCATCGCAACCTACCTCTCTTTTCCTCATGAGTTTCAAACGCAGGAACTGATTGAGCAGGCGCTGAAGGACGGCAAGAAGGTTCTGATACCCAAAACTTATCCCAAGGGACGCATGAACTTTGTAGTCTATGATCCGCAACAGTTGGTAAAAACTTCCTTTGGCTTACTGGAACCACAGGGAGATTTGGAAGTGGTGGATGCCTCTCAGATTGATTTGATTCATGTTCCGGGCTTGGTTTTTACGACGAAAGGATATCGGATAGGATACGGTGGAGGTTATTATGATCGCTATCTGAAACATTTTTCTGGTCATACTTTGAGTACGATATATCCTTGTCAAATTCAGGACTTTATCCCTGAAAACCATGATATTCCTGTTCAGGAGGTTCTGATTGATGAAGGAAATCTTTGATAGACGTTACCCTGTGACGAGTTTCTTCCTCTTAGTGACGGCCTTGGTGTTTTTACTAATGTTGGTGACTACAGGAGGAAACTTTGACAGGGCGGATACATTATTTCGATTTGGAGCCATGTATGGGCCAGCTATTCGCCTCTTTCCTGAGCAGGTTTGGCGTCTCTTTTCTGCCATTTTTGTTCATATTGGTTGGGAGCATTTCATTGTTAATATGCTTTCCCTTTATTATCTTGGTAGACAAGTAGAGGAAATTTTCGGATCCAAGAAGTTTTTCTTTCTCTATCTCTTATCTGGAATGATGGGCAATCTCTTTGTTTTTGTATTTAGTCCAAAATCCTTAGCAGCAGGAGCTTCTACTTCTCTCTATGGGCTATTTGCCGCGATTATCATTCTTCGCTATGCTACGCGTAATCCTTATATCCAGCAGTTGGGGCAATCCTATCTGACACTTTTTGTGGTTAATATTATTGGAAGTGTTCTGATTCCAGGAATCAGCCTAGCAGGCCATATCGGGGGAGCAGTTGGTGGAGCATTTCTAGCAATTATCTTTCCAGTTCGAGGAGAAAGACGGATGTATAGTACCAGCCAGAGGTTAGGAGCGGTAGTCTTGTTTGTAGGACTCGCAGTCTTGCTTCTCTACAGGGGAATGGGGTTGTGAAGGTTTATAAGAATAGTTATGTAATAAAAAAGATAAGGCATTTTTGAACCTTATCTTTTTATGTTATTCCTTCTCAGCCAATTCTTTTCCCAGTTGGATGAGGTAATCTTTCAAGTCATCTTTGACTTGTGGGTGCTTGAGGGCGTAGTCAATAGATGTTTTCATAAAACCAAACTTATCCCCAACGTCGTAACGAGCTCCTGTAAATTCACGGGCGAAAACACGTTGTGTTTTATTAAGTGTATCAATAGCATCGGTAAGCTGGATTTCATTTCCAGCGCCAGGAGCTTGATTTTCGAGGATCTCAAAAATTTCTGGTGTGAGCAGATAACGACCGATAATAGCTAGATCACTTGGAGCCTCCTCTGGAGCTGGTTTTTCAACAAAAGTTTCGACACTGTAGAGACCATTAATCCCTTCACCCTGAGGAGCGATAACTCCATATGCTGAAACTTCTTCATGAGGGACAGGCATAACAGCAATTGTTGATGCGTGAGTTGTCTCGTAATCGTTCATCAATTGTTTTGTCAAAGGGACAGCATGGTCATCTGTGATATCCATTAGGTCGTCACCAAGCATGACAACGAAGGGCTCATTCCCTACAAAAGCTTTTGCTTGTAAGACAGCATCGCCAAGACCACGGGGATGGCTTTGACGGATAAAGTGAAGGCGAATACCAGTTGTTTCGTCTACCAATTTTAACAAGTCATGTTTGCCTTTTTCTTTGAGGTTGTACTCAAGCTCAAAGTTTGAGTCAAAGTGGTCTTCAATAGAACGTTTTGATTTACCAGTGACAACCAGAATATCTTCAATACCTGATTTAAGAGCTTCTTCAACGATAAATTGGATAGTTGGTTTATCTACAATTGGCAACATTTCTTTAGCAAGTGCTTTGGTTGCTGGTAAAAATCGAGTCCCGAGTCCAGCGGCAGGGATGACTGCCTTTCTAACTTTTGATGTCATAAGAATCCTTTCTTTAGAGGGTTAAGACCACTCATTTTCTGCTTTAAATTCATTGTTCATGATGTCATAAATGGCATCTTTAATATTGGTTCCGTGGTAAATAACTTGGTAAATGGCTTGTGTAATTGGCATATAGACTCCAAGTTCTTGCGCTAGTTCATAGGCTGCTCGAGTTGTTGAAATTCCTTCAATCACCATGCCCATATTGGCTTCAATATCAGCTAGAGATTCTCCACGACCAAGGGCATCTCCAGCTCTCCAGTTACGAGAGTGGATGGAGGTTCCCGTTACAATCAAATCTCCCACACCAGATAAGCCGCTATAGGTCAATGGATTGGCACCGAGTGCTACCCCTAGGCGGGTAATTTCTGCCAAGCCTCGAGCGATGATGGCTGCCTTAGCGTTGTCACCAAATCCTAAACCATGTAAGGCTCCAGCACCGACAGCGATAATGTTTTTAAGAGCACCAGCGGTTTCGACCCCGATAACATCCGTATTGGTATAAAGTCGGAAGTATTGATTACTAAAGAGTTCTTGAACGTATTGAGCTGTTTGTAAATCTTTAGAAGCAGCAGTGATTAAAGTCAGGTCACGTACAATGGTTTCTTCCGCATGACTAGGTCCTGAAACAACGACAATATCACTGCGGAGATGTTCAGGAATTTCTTCTTCAAGGATGGTTGATAATCGTTTATGGCTATCGGGTTCTAATCCCTTTGAAGCGTGCATGATGATAGCCCTATGGTCTAAGGTTTTTGCAACTTGTTGGGCAACAAGTCGTGTCACTTTTGTTGGGACAACAAACAAAATCGCATCTACATCTTTTAATGCCTCTGCTAAGTCGGTGTAGGCAATGATATTTTCATCTAGAACGACATCTTTAAAGTATTGTTTATTAGTATGGTGTGTATTAATTTCATTGATTTGCTCGGGCAGATTTCCCCAAATACGTACCTCGTGTCCATTGTCATTTAAGACTTGTGAAAGGGCAGTTCCCCAAGAACCAGGCCCCAAGACGGCGACGGTTTGTTTTTCCATGTTTTCCTCCTTGATAGAGTTCTCTTTTTATTTTATCACATTCTAGGGGATTTTGCACTTGCATTGCTGGGGAGTAGTTACTTTATTACTTGAAAAATATACAAAAACCGAGCCTAAGTATTAAACTCTTAGTCTCGGTTTTGATATTCTTTAAAGAATAGCGGCTCTATAATATTTGTAGTGGGTAAATCCCCTATAGATATTATGGAGCCTATTTTTGTGTAGAAAAAAAGTCCCATATGACCTATAATGAAAAGCGACGAAACAACTCATTAGAAAGAATCATATG
>NZ_JASHCQ010000010.1:0-57877 GCF_047464035.1 Streptococcus mitis | reverse complement strand
TTATGTTTTGTCATAGTAGACCTCATTTCTAACTCAAACGTCTCACACTTAATTCCACCATAAAAATCCGTTTTAGACTAATTTCCACTTTGGTTGGGCAAGTGGAAGTTACTTTGAGAAATTAGCACTGATTTTTATTTTTGTAAAAAAAGTTCAAAAGGCTTTATATTTTTGCTCAAATAGTGTATAATATTTCACATACTGTAAAAATGGAGAATAATCATGAAGAAATCAAAAGTTATGCTTTTTGGAGCTATGGCTTTGACAGCAGGTCTAGCTCTAGCGGCATGTGGGTCTTCCCAATCAAGTAATGCAGACAAGACTTACTCTTATATCTTTGTCAATAACCCAGATACCTTGGATTATATTACCTCTACACGAGATTCTACATCTAGTATCACAACCAACTTGATTGATGGTTTGTTAGAAAATGACCAGTATGGCAATCTCATCCCGTCTATGGCTGAGTCATGGACAGTGTCAAAAGATGGTTTGACTTACACTTATAAAATCCGTCAGGGAGCTAAATGGTATACTTCTGAAGGAGAAGAGTATGCGGATGTAACAGCTCATGACTTTGTGACTGGTCTCAAGTATGCGGCTGATAAAAAGGCTGAAAACTTGTACTTGGTACAAGACTCTATCAAGGGACTAGCAGACTATGTTGAAGGGAAATCATCTGATTTTGCAACTGTTGGTGTTAAGGCGGTGGATGATTACACGCTACAATACACTCTCAACCAACCTGAGAGTTATTGGAACTCTAAAACAACAGCAAGTATTCTTAGTCCTGTAAATGAAGCTTTCTTGAAGTCTAAGGGAGATGACTTTGGAAGTGTGACACCATCAAGTATCTTGTCAAATGGTCCTTACTTGTTTAAGTCCTTCACATCAAAATCTTTGATTGAGTTTGATAAAAACCCTAACTACTGGGATAAGGACAATGTCAAAATCGAGAAAGTGAAACTCTCTTTCTTTGACGGTTCTGACCAAGACAGTATTGCAAGAGGATTCTTGGATGGTAACTATACAGATGGTCGTATTTTCCCAACAAGTTCAGTATTTGCTGAGCTTAAGAAGGGAAATGAGGACAAGATTACCTATACACCACAAAACTCAGTTACTTTCTACTATCTTTTCAACGTTAATCGTCAAAGCTATAAGCAGACGATGAAACAGTCTGATAAGGAAAAGACAGATTCACGCGCAGCTATGCAGAATAAAGATTTCCGTCAAGCTATCAACTTTGCCTTTGACCGTCATGCCTATGCAGCACAGACAAATGGTGAAGATGGAGCAGACCGTATCTTGCGTAACACGGTTACACCAAGTAACTTTGTCCAAGTTGGTGATAAGAACTTCGGTGATATTGTCAATGAGAAAATTGTCAACTACGGTAAAGATTGGGCAAATATCGACCTAAACGATGGTAAACAAGCCTTCTTGAATCCTGAAAAGGCCAAAGAGAAGTTTGCGAAGGCCAAAGAAAGTCTTCAAGCTCAGGGAGTAACTTTCCCAATTCATTTGGATATGCCAGTTGACCAGACTGCTAAATTAGATGTGCAACAGGCCGGCTCTTTCAAACAAACAGTGGAAGAAACCCTTGGTAAGGAGAATGTGGTCATCGATGTTATCCAACTTTCTCCAGATGAAAAAGACCAAGCAACCTACTTTGCAGATACAGCAGAACAAAAAGACTACGATATTGACATCTCAGGGTGGGGTGGAGATTACTCAGATCCTAAAACTTACCTAGATATCCTTAATCCAGATACAGGTTCTCAGTTGAAAAACATGGGCTTGTCTGAAGGAAAAGACAAGGAAGTTAAGGACAAGATTGGTCTTGCTGACTACAAGAAACTCTTGGATCAGGCAGACGCAGAAATCACAGATACTCAAGCTCGCTATGAAAAATATGCTGAAGCCCAAGCTTGGTTGACAGATAGCGCCTTGTTCCTACCAGTTCAAAGTGGTGGAGCTAACCCAATCTTCCGTAAGACTGTACCGTTTACAGGACCATTCTCATTCGTTGGTCATAAAGGAAATGCGGATAACTACAAATATGTTGAATTACAAAAAGAGCCAGTAACTGTTAAACAGTACCAAGAACTCTACGAAAAATGGCTAAAAGAAAAAGCTGAGTCAAATAAAAAAGCTCAGGAAGATTTAGCTAACCACATTCAATAATATTCCTAGTCATGCTTTGCAGTTAAGCATAGTGATAGGATTCAGAAAAAGGCCTTACCAGACGCTTATTGGTTCTGGTAGGGCCTTTTCTTTATTCTTTTAAGTGATATGAGTAGCTAGCGACAACGACGTCTTGGTGCCAACGAAGGGCGTATTTGAGTTTGAGACTCATCTGATTGTGCAGGATATTTTGCCAAGGTTTATTAGGGATAAACTGGGGTACCAGAACAGTGACTGTATAGTTCTTTTTCTGGGCTTCCTCGGATATCCGTTTGACATACTTGACAGTAGGCGTGATGATATCGCGGTAGCTGGTCTTGATATTTTTCAGAGTAATGGTTGGGAAGTAATCGGCAAATTCTTGGAGAATTTCTTGGTCTTTCTCTGCTGTTTCCTTAGTAGAAATGTGCATGGCTAAGACTTCGTCACCGATACTTTGGGCGTAGTTAATGGCTCCAACGCTGACTCGGGTGACATTTCCTACGAGGACCAGAACCAGATTGCCGTCGTAAGTACGTTTTTCGATTCCTTCATAGAGTCGTAGTTGTTGGGCAACTTTTTGGTAATGACTGTGAATGGCCAAGAAAAGTAGGGTGAGTACGAGAATAATCGGGAAGAAAGGCCAGATATCACTGAGACGGAAAAAGAGCAGGATTAGCACGATAGCGTAGCAAATGATAGCTCCAAGGATATTGGCAAGGGCAGGTTTTAAGAAATTTGCCCCTTTTTCTTTTTTCCAATGGCGAATCATCCCAGTCTGAGAAAGGGCAAAGGGAACGAAGACCCCGATAGTATAAAGGGGAATCAAACGTTCGGTATTGCCATTAAAAATGAGAAGAAGAATCATAGCCCCAAAAGCCAGAGTTAAAATTCCATTAGAGTAGCCTAGGCGGTCTCCTTTTTCCATAAAGAGATGGGGCATGTATTTGTTTTTAGCCATATTGTAAGCTAGCATAGGGAAGGCCGAAAAGCCAGTATTTGCAGCTACGGCCAAAATCAAGGCTGTGGAGAATTGGAAGATATAATAGCCAAGGTGACCTAAGAAGGAATTACCAAGGATGCCTTGAGCCATCTGTGAAAGAATAGTTTCTCCGTGTTGAGGCATAATCCCCATCCAGTAGTTTAGGAAGGTAATGCCTGCAAAAAGAAAACCTAAAATCAAGGCCATGATGGTCAAGGTCTGAGCGGCATTCTTTTCTTTCGGAGCCTTGAAAAAGGGAACGGCATTTGAAATAGCTTCAACTCCTGTCAGAGAGGCAGAGCCGCTGGTAAAGGCTCTTAGAATGAGAACGATAGACAGGCTCGGAGCAGCATGCCCAATAGGTGAAGTTGCCTGATAGCTGAGAGACCCTGTCATTAGTTGAAAGATTCCGTAGAGCAAGAGAAAGACAGTACTGATGATAAAGAGATAGACAGGAATCATCAGTGAACTGGCAGATTCTTTTAAGCCCCGTAAATTCAAGAGCATAAGCAAGCAAACTAGAAAAATGGAAATGTGGAGGTTGTAAGGGTGGAGAGCAGGGAGAGCTGCTGTGATAGCATCGGCTCCAGATGACACCGATACCGCCACAGTCAGCATGTAGTCAACCAGCAGACTACCTCCAGCAATTAAGCCAAGTTCGGGAGATAGATTTTCTCGAGTAACCATATAGGCCCCTCCTCCTTGAGGGTAGGCATGGATGATTTGACGGTAGGAGACGGTCAGGCTAGCTAGGAGTAGGAGGACAAAGAGGCCGATAGGAAGACTCCACCATATCGCAAGAGGAGAGAGACTAGCCAAGACGAGGACTACTTGCTCAGGCCCATAGGCAATGGAAGATAGAGCGTCGCTTGACAACATGGCCAAGGCCTGCATTTTTCCCAGCAGACCTCCCTCGCCTTCTGTTAAGGACTTAAGAGGACGACCGATAAAGGTCTGTTTTAATTTTGTAAACATTGTATTTTCCTTTTCTGAAAATTTCAATAAGTGCTATTATACTGCTTTGGGAAAATAGCGTCAAGAGACGACGATGGATTTTAGAATATTTTGTACAGATGAGGAGAGAGGGCAGTTTTTTGGTATAATAGAAGATAGAAAACGAGGTTAGAAGAGATGATTTTTGATACACATACACACTTGAATGTAGAAGAATTTGCAGGTCATGAGGCAGAAGAAATCGCCTTAGCTGCTGAGATGGGTGTGACACAGATGAATATTGTTGGTTTTGATAAACCGACGATTGAGCGTGCCTTGGAGTTGGTAGATGAGTATGACCAGCTCTATGCGACTATTGGTTGGCATCCGACAGAAGCAGGGACTTACACGGAGGAGATTGAAGCCTACTTGCTTGATAAGCTCAAGCATCCCAAGGTTGTTGCTTTAGGTGAGATTGGTTTGGACTACCATTGGATGACAGCGCCAAAAGAGGTGCAGGAGCAGGTTTTTCGCCGTCAGATTCAGTTATCTAAGGACTTGGATTTACCTTTTGTTGTCCATACTCGTGATGCGCTGGAAGATACCTATGAGATTATCAAAAGTGAGGGCGTTGGTCCTCGTGGTGGGATTATGCACTCATTTTCAGGGACTCTTGAGTGGGCAGAGAAGTTTGTCGCGCTTGGCATGACTATTTCCTTCTCAGGAGTGGTGACTTTTAAGAAGGCCACCGACATCCAAGAGGCGGCTAGAGAACTTCCTTTGGACAAGATTTTGGTGGAGACGGATGCGCCTTACTTGGCTCCTGTTCCTAAACGTGGTCGTGAAAATAAAACAGCCTACACTCGCTATGTAGTGGACTTTATCGCCGACTTACGTGGTATGACGACAGAAGAGCTAGCGGCGATAACAACTGCAAATGCAGAACGAATTTTTGGATTGGACAGCAAGTAATGAAAGAAAAAATTTCCCAAGTTATCGTGGTCGAAGGGCGCGATGATACGGCCAATCTCAAACGCTATTTCGATGTAGAGACCTATGAGACACGAGGTTCTGCCATCAATGAGCAAGATATTGCACGTATTCAGCGCCTACATGAGCTTCATGGAGTCATTGTCTTTACAGACCCAGATTTTAATGGGGAGCGGATTCGTCGCATGATTATGACGGCTATTCCAACAGTTCAGCATGCCTTCCTCAAACGAGATGAAGCTGTTCCCAAGTCCAAGACCAAGGGCCGTTCTCTGGGAATTGAGCATGCCAGCTATGAAGACCTGAAAATGGCTCTAGCTCAGATTACAGAACAATTTGAACATGAGAGTCAGTTTGATATCAGTCGTAGCGACTTGATTCGCCTTGGTTTTCTAGCAGGGGCAGACAGCCGTAAGCGACGAGAATATCTAGGAGAGGCTCTCCGAATTGGCTATTCCAACGGCAAGCAACTCCTCAAACGCCTAGAGTTGTTTGGGGTTACCTTGGCAGAAGTGGAAGAAGCTATGAAATCTTATGAGAACAGCTAAGCAGACCCCAAATGTAAGGGGAATGTGTTACAATAGAAGTAACAGATAATAGAAAAGAGAATAGATGAGAATTGCAGATTACAGCGTGACCAAGGCAGTGCTGGAGCGTCACGGTTTTACCTTTAAAAAGTCCTTCGGGCAAAATTTTTTGACGGATACCAATATTCTTCAAAAAATCGTGGATACGGCTGAGATTGATGACCAGGTTAATGTCATCGAAATCGGGCCAGGTATTGGTGCCTTGACGGAGTTTCTGGCTGAGCGTGCAGCAGAGGTTATGGCCTTTGAAATTGACCATCGTTTAGTGCCCATTTTGGCAGATACCTTGCGTGATTTTGACAATGTGACCGTAGTCAACGAGGACATTCTCAAGGTCGATTTGGCGCAGCATATCCAGAATTTTAAAAATCCTGACCTGCCCATCAAGGTCGTAGCAAACCTTCCTTACTACATCACAACGCCTATTCTCATGCACTTGATTGAAAGTGGCATTCCGTTTAGTGAGTTTGTGGTTATGATGCAGAAAGAAGTGGCAGACCGCATCTCCGCTCAACCGAATACCAAGGCTTATGGTAGCTTGTCGATTGCGGTTCAGTACTACATGACTGCCAAGGTTGCCTTCATCGTGCCTCGTACGGTCTTTGTGCCAGCGCCAAATGTGGACTCAGCCATCTTGAAAATGGTGCGCCGTCCAGAGCCGGCTGTAGCAGTGGAAGACGAGAACTTCTTCTTTAAGGTTTCCAAGGCTAGTTTTACCCATCGCCGCAAGACCTTATGGAATAACTTGACAGGTTACTTTGGTAAGACTGAAGAGGTCAAGGACAAGCTGACCAAGGCTTTGGACCAAGCAGGCTTGTCACCAAGTGTGCGTGGGGAAGCTCTCAGCTTGGCAGAATTTGCCAGTCTAGCAGATGCACTTAAAGGGCAAGGACTCTAAGATGCAGGGACAAATCATTAAAGCCTTGGCTGGGTTCTATTATGTAGAGAGTGATGGCCAGGTCTATCAAACACGCGCGCGTGGGAATTTCCGTAAAAAAGGTCATACACCCTATGTTGGGGACTGGGTAGATTTTTCTGCCGAGGAAAATTCAGAAGGCTATATCCTCAAGATTCACGAACGAAAAAACAGCCTAGTCCGTCCGCCAATTGTTAATATTGACCAAGCTGTAGTAATCATGTCAGTCAAGGAACCTGATTTTAACAGCAATTTGCTGGATCGTTTCTTGGTTCTTTTGGAGCACAAGGACATCCATCCCATCGTTTATATTTCCAAAATGGACCTACTGGAAGATAGAGGGGAACTGGATTTTTACCAACAGACCTATGGTGATATCGGCTATGACTTTGTGACCAGTAAAGAGGAACTCCTGCCTTTATTGACAGGCAAGGTTACGGTCTTTATGGGGCAGACAGGTGTTGGGAAGTCAACACTTCTCAATAAAATCGCACCAGACCTCAATCTTGAAACAGGAGAAATTTCAGACAGTCTGGGTCGCGGGCGCCACACTACTCGAGCAGTTAGTTTTTATAATCTCAATGGAGGTAAAATCGCAGACACACCAGGTTTTTCATCATTGGATTATGAAGTATCAACGGCTGAAGACCTCAATCAGGCCTTTCCAGAGATTGCTAGTGTCAGTCGAAACTGCAAATTCCGCACTTGTACCCATACCCATGAGCCGTCCTGTGCAGTGAAGCCGGCAGTAGAAGAGGGTGCCATTGCCACCTTCCGTTTTGACAACTACCTGCAATTCCTCAGTGAGATTGAAAATCGCAGAGAAACCTATAAAAAAGTCAGCAAAAAAATTCCAAAATAAGGAGAAACCTATGTCTCAATACAAGATTGCTCCGTCAATTCTGGCAGCAGATTATGCCAACTTTGAACGTGAAATCAAACGCCTAGAAGCAACTGGGGCAGAATATGCCCATATCGATATCATGGATGGGCACTTTGTGCCACAAATCAGTTTTGGTGCAGGTGTGGTTGAAGCTCTTCGTCCTCATAGTAAGATGGTCTTCGACTGCCACTTGATGGTAGCTAATCCAGAGCATCATTTAGAAGACTTTGCGCGTGCAGGTGCGGATATCATCAGTATCCATGTGGAAGCAACGCCCCATATTCATGGTGCCCTCCAAAAAATTCGTTCACTCGGAGTTAAGCCTTCAGTTGTTATCAATCCTGGCACACCAGTTGAAGCCATCAAGCACGTGCTTCACCTAGTTGACCAAGTCTTAGTCATGACAGTTAACCCAGGCTTTGGTGGGCAAGCCTTTCTACCAGAGACCATGGATAAGGTCCGTGAGTTGGTTGCCCTTCGTGAGGAAAAAGGTTTGAACTTTGAGATTGAAGTGGATGGTGGGATTGATGACCAAACTATTGCCCAAGCTAAAGAAGCTGGTGCGACCGTTTTTGTAGCAGGTTCCTATGTCTTTAAGGGAGATGTCAATGAGCGAGTACAAACTCTCAGAAAACAACTGGACTAGGGTTGCCGTTTTTGCAGGCGGAGACCGCGGTCATTATCGGACAGACTTTGATTGCTTTGTCGGTGTGGATCGAGGCTCGCTCTGGGTCTTGGAAGAAAAGCTGCCTCTTGCTCTAGCAGTTGGGGATTTTGATTCTGTTACTGCAGAAGAGCGACAGGTGATTCAAAAACGTGCCCAGCATTTTGTTCAAGCCCGACCAGAAAAAGATGATACAGATCTGGAATTGGCTCTCTTAACCATCTTTGAGCAAAATTCTCAGGCTCAGGTTACTATTTTCGGTGCTTTGGGTGGTCGTATTGATCATATGCTAGCTAACGTCTTTCTACCTAGCAATCCTAAGTTGGCTCCCTATATGCGCCAGATAGCGATTGAAGATGGGCAAAATTTGATTGCCTATTGTCCAGAAGGGACCAGTCAGTTAGAACCTCGTTTAGACTATGACTATCTAGCCTTTATGCCAGTTCGGGATAGCCAGCTGACTATTCTCGGTGCTAAGTATGAGTTGACTGAGGAAAATTTTTTCTTTAAAAAAGTGTACGCTTCTAACGAATATATAGATAGGGAAGTGTCGGTGACTTGCCCAGATGGCTATGTAGTCGTGCTGCATAGCAAGGACAGGAGGTAGGATGGAAAGTTTACTTGTTCTATTATTGATTGCCAACCTTGCTGGCCTCTTTCTGATTTGGCAAAGGCAGGATAAGCAGGAAAAACATCTAAGTAAGAGCTTGGAGGATCAGGCAGATCACTTGTCAGACCAGTTGGACTACCGCTTTGAACAAGCCAGACAAGCCAGTCAGTTAGATCAAAAAGATTTGGAAGTGGCTGTCAGTGACCGTTTGCAAGAAGTGCGAATGGAATTGCACCAAGGTCTGACTCAAGTTCGTCAAGAAATGACAGATAATCTCCTCCAAACCAGAGATAAGACCGACCAACGTCTCCAAGCCTTGCAGGAATCAAATGAGCAACGTTTGGAACAAATGCGCCAGACAGTCGAGGAAAAGTTGGAAAAGACCTTGCAGACGCGCTTACAAGCTTCCTTTGAGACAGTTTCCAAACAACTGGAGTCAGTCAATCGTGGTCTTGGCGAAATGCAGACAGTTGCCCGTGATGTCGGAGCTCTTAACAAGGTTCTCTCTGGAACCAAGACGCGAGGGATTCTGGGAGAATTGCAACTGGGGCAAATCATCGAAGACATCATGACACCTGCCCAGTACGAACGAGAATACGCAACGGTTGAAAACTCTAGTGAACGAGTGGAGTATGCCATCAAGTTGCCTGGACAGGGTGACCAGGAATATGTCTACTTACCGATTGACTCCAAGTTTCCACTGGCAGATTATTACCGCTTAGAAGAAGCCTATGAAGCGGGTGACAAGGACGAGATCGAACGCTGTCGTAAGTCGCTCCTAGCCAGCGTCAAACGCTTTGCCAAGGATATCAAGAGCAAGTACATAGCACCGCCTCGGACTACCAATTTTGGAGTTTTGTTTGTTCCGACAGAAGGTCTCTACTCAGAAATCGTCCGCAATCCGGTCTTCTTTGATGATTTGAGACGGGAGGAGCAGATTATTGTCGCAGGTCCAAGTACCCTATCAGCTCTTCTCAATTCCCTATCAGTTGGTTTCAAAACCCTTAATATCCAAAAGAGTGCCGACCATATCAGCAAGACGCTTGCCAGTGTCAAAACCGAGTTTGGCAAGTTTGGTGGTATTCTGGTCAAGGCACAAAAACATCTCCAACATGCCTCTGGCAATATTGATGAATTATTAAACCGTCGCACCACAGCTATCGAGCGGACGCTCCGTCACATTGAGTTGTCAGAAGGTGAGCCTGCGCTTGATCTACTCCATTTCCAAGAAAATGAGGAAGAATATGAAGATTAGTCACATGAAAAAAGATGAGCTGTTTGAAGGCTTTTACCTAATCAAGTCAGCTGACCTTAGACAAACTCGCGCTGGGAAAAACTACCTAGCCTTTACCTTCCAAGATGATAGTGGCGAGATTGAAGGGAAACTCTGGGATGCTCAACCTCATAACGTTGAGGCCTTTACCGCAGGTAAGGTTGTCCACATGAAAGGACGCCGAGAAGTTTATAACAACACCCCTCAAGTCAATCAAATTACTCTCCGCCTGCCTCAGCCTGGTGAACCCAATGATCCAGCTGATTTCAAGGTCAAGTCGCCAGTTGATGTCAAGGAAATCCGTGACTATATGTCGCAAATGATTTTTAAAATTGAAAATCCTGTCTGGCAACGGATTGTCCGAAATCTCTACACCAAGTATGATAAGGAATTTTACTCCTATCCAGCAGCCAAGACCAACCACCATGCCTTTGAAACGGGTTTGGCTTTCCACACTGCAACCATGGTGCGTTTGGCAGATGCTATTAGCGAAGTTTATCCTCAGCTCAATAAGAGCCTGCTCTATGCGGGGATTATGCTGCATGACTTGGCTAAGGTCATTGAGTTGACGGGACCAGACCAGACCGAGTACACAGTGCGAGGTAATCTTCTTGGACATATCGCTCTGATTGATAGCGAAATTACCAAGACAGTGATGGAACTCGGCATTGATGATACCAAGGAAGAAGTCGTTTTGCTTCGTCACGTCATCCTCAGTCATCACGGCTTGCTTGAGTATGGAAGTCCAGTCCGTCCACGCATTATGGAAGCAGAGATTATCCATATGATTGACAATCTGGATGCAAGCATGATGATGATGTCAACTGCTCTTGCTTTGGTGGATAAAGGAGAGATGACCAATAAAATCTTCGCTATGGACAATCGTTCCTTCTATAAACCAGATTTAGATTAACAATTTAAGAAAAATGAGCATTTTTTAGGATAAGAATGTTCGTTTTTTTATGTGAATATGGTATAATAGATAAAATATCAAAATTAAATGAAGTGGGAAATAGAAATGAAATTAAGAAGAAGTGATCGGATGGTTGTCATTTCCAACTATTTGATTAATAATCCTTATAAACTAACTAGTCTTAATACTTTTGCTGAAAAGTATGAATCTGCTAAATCATCCATCTCAGAGGATATCGTAATTATCAAACGCGCCTTTGAGGAAATTGAAATCGGTCATATCCAGACAGTAACTGGTGCTGGTGGTGGTGTCATTTTCACACCATCAATCTCAAGCCATGATGCCAAGGAAATGGTTGAGGACTTGCGTGCCAAGTTGTCAGAAAGTGACCGTATTTTGCCAGGTGGCTATATCTACCTGTCTGATTTGCTTAGCACACCAGCTATCTTGAAAAATATTGGTCGCATTATTGCCAAGAGCTTTATGGACCAAAAAATTGATGCCGTTATGACCGTAGCGACCAAGGGTGTTCCACTTGCAAATGCAGTTGCCAATGTCCTCAATGTTCCTTTTGTTATTGTGCGCCGTGACCTGAAAATTACCGAAGGTTCAACTGTCAGCGTCAACTATGTTTCAGGTTCAAGTGGTGACCGCATTGAGAAAATGTTCCTTTCAAAACGTAGTCTCAAGGCAGGCAGCCGTGTCTTGATTGTGGATGACTTCTTGAAAGGTGGCGGAACTGTCAATGGGATGATCAGTCTCTTGCGTGAGTTTGATTCAGAATTGGCTGGTGTAGCGGTCTTTGCGGACAATGCCCAAGAAGAACGTGAAAAGCAGTTTGACTACAAGTCACTCTTGAAGGTAACCAATATTGATGTCAAGAACCAAGCCATCGATGTTGAGGTTGGCAATATCTTTGACGAAGATAAATAAGAGATAGAACTAAAGGTTGGAACGATTGTCCCAGCCTTTCTTTGCAAATAGAATAGAAGGAAACTTATGAAAACACCATTTATCAATAAAGAAGACTTGGAAAAGATTGTTGCCGAGTTCCCGACTCCCTTTCACTTGTATGATGAGAAGGGAATTCGTGAGAAGGCAAGAGCCGTCAACCAAGCCTTTTCGTGGAACAAGGGCTTTAAGGAATATTTTGCAGTTAAGGCTACTCCAACCCCAGTTATTTTGAAAATTCTCCAAGAGGAAGGCTGTGGCGTGGACTGCTCTAGTTATGTGGAGCTTTTGATGAGTCATAAATTGAATTTCCCTGGTTCTGAGATCATGTTCTCTTCAAATAACACGCCAGATAAGGAATATGCCTATGCGCGTGAATTGGGTGCGACCATTAACTTGGATGCCTTTGAAGATATTGAACATCTAGAGCGTGCAGCAGGTATTCCAGAAATCATCTCTTGTCGTTACAATCCTGGAGGCGTTTTTGAACTGGGGACAGACATCATGGACAATCCTGGAGAAGCCAAGTTTGGCATGACCAAGGACCAGCTCTTTGAAGCTTTTGCCATCTTGAAGGAAAAAGGAGCTAAGACTTTTGGGATTCACTCCTTCCTAGCGTCCAATACCGTAACCCATCTCTATTATCCAGAGTTGGCTCGTCAGCTTTTTGAATTGGCTGTTGAAATCAAGGAAAAGTTGGGCATTTCGCTAGACTTTATCAATCTTTCTGGCGGTATTGGTGTCAATTATCGTCCAGACCAGGAGCCGAACGATATCGCCTTGATTGGTGAGGGAGTTCGTAAGGTGTATGAAGAAGTTCTTACGCCAGCAGGTCTTGGTCAGGTCAAGATTTTTACCGAATTGGGTCGTTTTATGTTGGCACCTCACGGTGCTTTAGTCACAAGAGTGACTCATAAGAAAAAAACCTACCGTACTTATCTGGGTGTGGATGCATCAGCAGTCAACCTCATGCGTCCAGCCATGTACGGCGCCTACCATCATATTACTAACGTGACCCATCCAGATGGACCAGCTGAAGTGGTAGATGTGGTTGGTTCACTCTGTGAAAACAATGATAAATTTGCAGTGAATCGCGAACTGCCTCATACAGAAATCGGTGATTTGCTGGTAATTCATGATACAGGTGCTCACGGTTTTTCAATGGGCTACCAGTACAATGCCAAACTTCGTTCTGCGGAAATCCTCTATACCGAAGAAGGCAAAGTCCGTCAAATCCGCCGTGCAGAGCGCCCTGAGGACTACTTTGCAACCTTGTATGGCTTTGATTTTGAAGAATAAAATGATAAGTAATTGAAAATGAAATTGAAAAACAGATTGCTTTCTAAAAAATAGGCAAAAATCTTGTTTTTCCTTCAAGTCGTGATATAATAAAACTATAAAACGTTTTCAAGGAAGGTAACGATATGTCTGAAGAAACAATTGATTATGGACAAGTGACAGGAATGGTGCATTCGACAGAAAGCTTTGGGTCAGTAGATGGGCCTGGTATTCGCTTTATTGTCTTTTTGCAGGGCTGTCACATGCGTTGCCAGTATTGCCACAACCCAGACACTTGGGCTATGGAGTCCAATAAATCACGTGAACGGACGGTAGATGATGTTTTGACAGAGGCCTTGCGCTACCGCGGTTTCTGGGGGAATAAGGGTGGGATTACAGTCAGTGGAGGAGAAGCCCTCTTGCAGATTGATTTCTTGATTGCCCTTTTTACCAAGGCCAAAGAACACGGAATCCACTGTACCTTGGATACCTGTGCCCTTCCTTTCCGTAATAAACCACGTTACCTTGAGAAGTTTGACAAACTCATGGCTGTCACTGACTTGGTCCTCTTGGATATCAAGGAAATCAACGAAGAACAGCACAAGATTGTCACTAGCCAAACCAATAAAAATATCTTGGCCTGTGCCCAATATCTATCAGATATTGGAAAACCTGTCTGGATTCGCCACGTGCTAGTTCCAGGATTGACAGACAGAGACGATGACCTGATTGAACTTGGGAAATTCGTCAAGACCCTCAAAAATGTGGATAAGTTTGAAATTCTACCTTATCACACCATGGGTGAATTCAAATGGCGTGAATTGGGAATTCCATATTCCCTCGAAGGAGTCAAACCACCAACAGCAGACCGCGTTAAGAACGCTAAAAAACTCATGGATACCGAAAGTTACCAAGACTATATGAAACGTGTACATGGATAAAAAAGAAGCCTGATGGAAACATCGGGCTTTTAAATTTACACAAATATAGATAATTAAATGAAACAAAATTTTATACTCTTCGAAAATCTCTTCAAACCACGTCAGCGTCGCTTTGTCGTATATATGTGACTGACTTCGTCAGTCTTATCTACAACCTCAAAACCGTGTTTTGAGCAGCCTGCGGCTAGCTTCCTAGTTTGTTCTTTGATTTTCATTGAGTATTAAATCTTTTGACTCTTGAAATTCTGAAAAAAATCCGAAAAAGAATCTGTAAGATATAGTTACTTGTAGAAATATTAAATAGAATAGGGGAACATCATGGAACAAAGTATTACCATTAAAAATTTATGTAAGTCGTATGGCCAAGCTCAAATTTTAAAAGATATTTCTTTTGAAGCAAAAGCAGGTAGAGTGACTGCTTTCCTAGGTCCAAATGGAGCTGGAAAAAGTTCAACCTTACGTATTTTATTAGGATTAGACAAAGCAACATCTGGTCTTACCAAAATTGGAGATCAAACTTATAAGGAATTAAAATTTCCTCTAAAGACTGTAGGAGCTTCATTTGACAGTGTAGGTGCTCCTGATGATCGGACTGTTTATCAACATTTGAAAATTGTTGCTGCTAGTAATGGGATATCCAGTCAGCGAATTGATCAAGTCTTGGATATGGTGGATATTAGCCATAAGAAAAAATCTAAAATTGGGAAATTATCATTAGGAGAAGGACAACGATTAGGAATTGCAACAGCTCTATTAGGAAATCCTCAATATCTGATATTGGATGAACCAACTAATGGGTTGGATCCAAGAGGAATTCGGTGGTTTAGAGAGTTTATAAAAAAACAAGCTCAAGAAGGGAAGACAGTCTTGCTATCATCTCATATATTATCGGAAGTGGAAGCAGTAACAGATGATGTAGTTATCATAAATAAAGGAAAAGTTCTTATAAAAGGCACTTTACAAGAAGTGATGAAAAATCTTTCTTCACTAGAAGAAGTCTTCTTTAGTTTAACAGAGGGAAGAAAGTGACATGGCACTTATATACTCTCTTCATTCTGAAATATTGAAATTGCTTTATAGGAGAGCTACTCATGTTGTATTATTCTTGATACTGGTATTTCAAACGTTTTTAGCAAATATTGGTGCTTCTCAAATTGTTTCAGTTGGTATCCATGCTACACCAGAGACAAATCCAGAATTAGCAGAAGCTATACCTCCTATTGAATTTTTAGGTTTTGATGTCACTTTATTTGGTGTTTTTATTATGATTATCCTAGGTTCAATTTACGGAGCCGAGGAGTATAAATGCTCTGCTATTCGTACAAGTCTCCTCTCTATTACAAATCGAAGTATTTTCCTAGTTTCAAAAACATTAGTTTGGCTTGTATTTTCTTTTTTCATTTCTTTTCTATCAATATTCTTTACGATTAACATGACACATTATGTTTTAGGACAAGATGGCTTATTGCTTTTTTCACTAAATGGAACAGTTTGGTTCTATATGTTTTTAGCCAGTATAGCTTGGACTTTGTTGGGACTTCTAGCCTATATTATGGCTTTGACATTTAAAACAGCCATTGTTCCTCTATTATTTTTGCTTCCCCAAGTCTACAATTTAGGAACATTCTTAGCAAACTATATATCGGTTGCAAAATTTCTTCCAGTTGCATTGGGGCAAGGATTGATTGCTACATCTCCTCAAATTTTAGAACATAATAGTTTACAAAATATTTTATTTTTACTTTGTTGGAACTTCTCATTCTTGGCTTTAGCAATCTACCGATTACTTAAGTCAGATATTGGAGGAGGTGAATAAGTTGAAAGAGCAACTTAAAAGTGAGTATCTCAAGTTTATGATGAATCCTTGGCACTGGTTGGTTATAGGTGCTCTATTACTGTGTGTTCCAGCGTTAGTTATTTTTTTAAATAGTAAGCCAGACCAGTTGACTCTACAGTTTGTTTTGGAACAGCTACTGCAAAGTCTCTATTTAGGACAGGCAGGTTTCGTTAGTCTAGCGGTTCTATTTATAGGTCAAGAATTTACAGGTTCTAGCCTTCGTACCAGTTTTCTTACCTGTCCAAATCGTTTGAAATTTATAATATCTAAACTAGCTATTCTATTATGTATTGAAATTATCCTATTGGTCGCTGTAATATCATTATGCGTACTAATCGCCCAAGGATACTACAATATCAATCTTTTGAGCAATATTAAACATGTTCTAACAATTCTATTTCCAGCTTGTATTTCTATTCTAACCTTCGCTCTTTTAAGTGGTATTTTTGTATTTATTTCCCAGTCTTTTATCTTAATTTTGGGAATCAGTTTATCCCTTTTATTAGGGTTGGGGCAAATGTTACTACAATTCAGTTCTTTTTTTAGAAATTTACCATTATTAGCTAGTATGAATTGTTTTTATACCTATCCATTGTCTCTTTATTATCCAGTGTGGCAAGGCTTAGGGATACAAATAGTTTGGTTGTTAATTGTTTTTCTATTTGCTACATTGATACTCATAGGAAAAAATGTACGCTAAAGACAGGGGATATCCTGTCTTTTTCTCAGGTAGTGCTATAATATATTCAGGAGGGTGAGTTATGGCTTATAAAATTTTGGTTGTAGATGATGATCTTGCTATTCTTCGCCTAATAAAAAAAGTACTAGAATATGAAAAATATGAAGTAGTCATACGAAATAAGATAGAAGAGATTGATCTTTGTGATTTTACAGGATTTGACTTGATTTTATTAGATATTATGATGCCTGTTAGTGGTTTAGAAATCTGTCAGATGATTCGCGAGCAGATAACTGTTCCTATCTGTTTTATAACTGCTAAGGATATGGATGAAGATTTAGTAGCTGGAATTAATGCAGGTGCTGATGATTATATTATGAAGCCCTTTAGTATGCAAGAATTGTTAGCACGTGTTAAAATGCACTTACGTCGTGAAGAACGGATTAAAGGAAATGTTCATCAAATAAAGATTGGGAAGCTTATACTATATACGGATAGTAAGGAACTATTTGTAAACGATGATAAGATTGCTCTGACAAGGAGGGAATTTGACATAGTGAATCTTTTGGCAAGCAACCCAAGTAAAATATATTCTATTGAGGAAATTTATAATTATCTATATCCACAAAGTTCAGAAGCGCTCTTACGTTCGGTTTCAGAGTACATTTATCAAATTCGTCAAAAGTTGAAACCTTATCAATTAAATCCAATTAAAACCTTATACGGTGGAGGATATCAATGGGTAGAATCAAAAGTTTTAGACAATTAATTCGAGAAACCTGTTGGAGAATTATTTGGCAGTTTAGTCTTGGCTTACTAATGGCCTATCTTATTCCCTTAGCTTCAGTATCTATACAAATAAATGAAGATGGGAAAACTTTAAACAATAGTGGTGTTCTATCAATCTTTTTTAATGTGTCATCATGGATATATATTTGTGTTTTATTGATTGTTCTAATAAGTTATCACATTGGAAAATTGTTGAAAAAACTGAGTTATGAAATGACTTTGATTTATGAAAATAGTATGTGGTTGAAGAAGGAATGTACAGAAAGTTTAACGGTTAAAGAATTTCGCGAGACAGGAAATCGGATTATTGTGATGCAAGATAGAATTCGACAATTAATAGTTAATGAGAAACAGCAGAAGGAAGATTTGATGTTTCAGGTTTCAGCAGCTTCTCATGATTTAAAAACTCCCTTAACCATTATTAGGGGAAATGTGGAATTTTTGCAGACGATAACTGAAAACGACCAATCTCAAGAATGCTTAGCAGATATAGAAAGAGCTAGTCAACAGTTACTAGATTATTTCAATCAATTGATTCACTATTCTAAAACCTATTATGATGATGAGACAGGTTGGACGGAGTATTCCTCTTCAGATTTTATCAATGAATTAGAGAAAGAAGTCTCTTTTTTGATAAAAAATCAGATGAAGTTTTCTTTTGAACAAAATGTGAAAGGAACTGAAAACTATTATATAAATCAATCTCTTCTGATTCGTGCCATACAAAATATTTTAACAAATGCTTTGGAATACGCTGATAAACAGAATCCTAAAATTAAAATTAGAGTAGAGCAAGAGGGGAAGGAATTGAAAATAGGTATATGGAATAATGGTTCGGAATTTCCAGAGGAAGTTTTAACTAATTTTGGAAAGCTCTTTTATCGTATGGATAAAGCTAGATCGTATAAAGAGCAACATTATGGTATTGGACTAAGTTTTGTATGTAGAGTTGCAAAACTACACAAAGGCCGAGTTGAGCTTAGAAATAGAGACGAGGGAGCAGAAGTTTTAATAACTGTGAATTGTATTAAATCATAGTGATTTACTTGTTAATTTATGATTGAATAGTTTTTTATATGTGAGCTTTTAAACTATTTAACGTTTTCGATTAGTATAAGATGTAACGGTAGATAATAAAAACGAATGATGATATCTAGTTGATGAAAACTATTTATCATTCATTCGTTTTTTTAATTATTGGATAATTTACGTAGCCTTATCTCGAACGTTGTTTTCCAGCGTTGCGATTTTTATGTTTTTTCTTGCTTGTGATAGCAGTTGGTTGTCCAGGGGTAACGTCTTTTCGTCCACTTGGTGTAGAGAAAGTACTTGCTTTTGGTGGGTTCTTTGCCAGTTCTTCACGGACTTTTTTGCGAAGTTTTGGACGAACGATATAGTTGACGATAAACTGTTGGAGAATCATCATGAAACCACCGACAACCCAGTAAAGTGTGACACTGGCTGGTGAAATGAGGGAGAAGACAACAATCGTGATTGGGCTCACGTAAGCCATTTTCTTGATTTGTTCTCTTTGCGTTTCGTCTTCTACTCCGTGAAGTGAAAGGAGCGATTGAAGATAGTAAAGGACACCTGCGCAGGCAACCAAAATCATACTTGGAGAACCTAGAGGAATGCCTAGGTAGCTTGCTTGAGCAACCCCTTCAGTATGTTGGGCAGCAAAGTAGATAGCTGAGAAGAAAGGCATTTGAAGGAGGATAGGGAAACATCCTACACCACCAAACATGCTGATGCCGTGTTCTTTTTGAGCGGCAAAGAGAGCTTGTTGGGCTTCGAGTTTTTCTTCTTGAGTAGTCGCTTCCTTGAGACGTGTTTGGTGTGGCTCAAGGACGTGCTTGAGGGCGTTCATCTTTTCAGAGTGAAGCGTTGCCTTCCATGATTGGTAGATACCAAGTGGCAAGATAATCAAGCGCACGATAATGGTTACGATGATGATAGCGACACCAAAGCCTAGACCTTGATCAGTAGCGAAGTACTTGATAGCTTCAGCCATAGGCGCTCCGATAGTATTCCAAATAAATCCTATTGGCTTTCCTGTGGCTTTATCGACTCTAACACAGCCAGTCAAGACTAGCAACATAGCCACTCCCATAGCTGAGAGTGCAAAACGTTTAATAGATTTCACTGTTTTTATTCCTTCTTTAAAAATTATACCTTTCTATTCTACTGTTTTTTTACAAAATATACAATAGTTCTAGAGACCTAATTTGCGATTTTAAAGTCAGGATAGGGAGGAAAGTTGCTCAGTTTGACATCTAAGTAGCTGACTTTTGAAAAAGGCGTCGGTCCTTTCCGGATTTCTTGGATAAATTTTGCCATGGTAGCAGATGAGTCTGCTTGGGCTAAGATTTCCACTGTGCCATCGTCGTTATTCCAGACTCGACCTGTGATGCCACCGATTTCGAGAGCCAAGCTGTAAACACCCCAACGAAAGCCGACTCCCTGCACCCTGCCTTGGGCAATCATTCTAACCTTTTGCATACCAAACCCCTTTGATTGTGTTATAATATTTCTATGACTATTATAACCTCAAAAGCCAATTCTGTGGTAAAAAATGCCAAGAAATTACACCAAAAAAAATACCGTAAGTCTACTTATTTGATTGAAGGTTGGCACTTGTTTGAAGAAACTGTTCAAGCTGGAGTGACGATTGAGAAAATTTTTGCCCTAGAAAGTTATAGAGATCAGTTATCTGCTTTTCCGCAAATTGTCTGGGTGTCAGAGGATATTCTGCTAGATTTGGCGGATTCTCAGACTCCACAGGGAATCGTTGCCGTGGTTCAAAAAGAAGAAGTAGGACAAGCTGATTTGAGTCAGGGCAAGTTCTTGTTTTTGGAAGATGTGCAAGATCCTGGTAATGTGGGAACGATCATTCGGACTGCGGATGCAGCAGGTTTTACTGGAGTGATTGTTTCAGATAAGTCGGCAGATATCTACAGTCTCAAGACCTTGCGTTCCATGCAAGGCAGTCATTTCCATCTGCCCATTTATCGTATGGCTAGTCAAGCACTGCTTGAGGAAGCTAAAGAGGCAGGTATCCCAGTGTTGGCAACAACCCTATCTAAAGATTCTGTTGATTACAGAGAACTGTCCCCTATAGAAAATTTTGTACTAGTCATGGGAAATGAGGGTCAAGGAATTAGTCCCCTCATGGCTGAAAGTGCAGATCAATTGGTCCATATTAGTATGAAGGGGCAGGCGGAGAGTTTGAATGTTGCCGTTGCAGCTGGTATTTTAATTTTCCATTTAAGCTAATTTTAACTTTCTTTGTTATAATCAAGGAAAGAGGTTCATAGAAAAGGAGAAAAGATGAATCACACTATTATTCATGACCGCGCAGGTCTCAATCAATTTTACGCTAAGGTTTATGCCTTTGTTGGTCTGGGGATTGGATTATCCGCTTTAGTATCAGGTCTTATGTTGACGGTCTTTCAATCTCAGTTAGTTTACTTTTTGATGCAGGGACGTCTCTGGTTGACCATTGCAACCTTTGCAGAGTTAGCCCTAGTCTTTGTTGCCAGCAGTATGGCTTCAAAGAATAGTCCAGCGGCTCTTCCAGTATTTTTACTTTACTCCGTTTTAAACGGCTTTACACTCAGTTTTGTGGTGGCCTTCTATACTCCAGGGACAGTTTTATCTGCCTTTGTATCGAGCGCCCTTCTCTTCTTTGTCATGGCGGCAGTCGGTATGTTCACCAAGAAAGATTTGAGCGGGATTGGTCGGGCTATGATGGCTGCCCTTATCGGTCTGTTGATTGCTATGATAGTCAATATTTTCTTGGCTAGCGGTTTCTTTGATTATATGATTAGTGTAGCCATGGTCTTGGTCTTCTCTGGTCTGATTGCTTGGGACAACCAAAGAATTCGCTATGCATATGAGCAATCACAAGGTCGTGTAGCGACAGGTTGGGTTGTGTCAATGGCTCTCAGTATCTATCTTGATTTTATCAATCTTTTCCTAAGTATTCTACGTATCTTTGGTCGCAATGACTAGAAGGTTCCTAACATCAGTGTTCGAAGGAGCACTGATTTTTTTATATTTGCTCTTTTCTTTTCTTGAAAATAGGTGTATAATGCTTTTAATTAATTTTTTGAGGAGTAGTTTATGAAGAAAAGTTTTATCCATCAACAAGAAGAAATTTCCTTTGTCAAAAACACTTTTACCCAGTATTTGAAAGATAAACTAGAAGTTGTCGAAGTTCAAGGTCCTATCTTGAGCAGAGTCGGTGACGGGATGCAGGACAACTTATCAGGTGTTGAGAATGCCGTATCGGTCAAGGTTCTTCAAATTCCTGATGCTACTTATGAAGTGGTGCACTCTCTTGCTAAATGGAAACGCCATACCTTGGCTCGTTTTGGTTTCGGTGAGGGTGAAGGTCTCTTCGTCCACATGAAGGCCCTTCGTCCAGACGAAGATTCGCTGGATGCGACCCACTCTGTTTATGTTGACCAGTGGGACTGGGAGAAGGTTATCCCAAATGGTAAGCGTAACCTCGCTTATCTAAAAGAAACCGTTGAGAAGATTTATAAGGCTATTCGTCTTACTGAGCTAGCTGTTGAAGCCCGCTATGACATCGAATCAATCTTGCCAAAACAAATCACTTTTATCCACACAGAAGAGTTGGTAGAACGCTACCCAGACTTGACACCAAAAGAGCGTGAAAATGCTATCTGTAAAGAATTTGGAGCAGTCTTCTTGATCGGTATCGGTGGTGAATTACCAGACGGTAAACCGCACGATGGACGTGCACCAGACTATGATGACTGGACAAGTGAGTCTGAAAATGGCTACAAGGGTCTGAATGGCGATATTCTTGTTTGGAATGAGTCTCTGGGGGGAGCCTTTGAGTTGTCTTCTATGGGAATCCGTGTGGATGAAGAAACTCTTCGCCGTCAGGTGAAAATCACAGGTGATGAAGACCGTTTAGAATTGGAATGGCACAAGGCTTTGTTGAACGGCCTATTCCCATTGACAATCGGTGGGGGAATTGGACAATCTCGTATGGCCATGTTCCTACTTCGCAAGAAACACATCGGAGAAGTGCAAACAAGTGTTTGGCCTCAAGAAGTCCGCGATACTTACGAAAATATTTTGTAGAGAATCGAACCGCAAGGTTCGGTTTTCTTTCTCTTTTTGCCTATAATTTGGTATAATAAACGGTATGAAAATCGTATCAGGAATCTATGGGGGACGTCCCCTCAAGACACTAGAAGGAAAGACGACAAGACCTACTTCGGATAAGGTTAGGGGAGCTATTTTTAACATGATTGGTCCCTACTTTGAAGGTGGACGAGTCTTGGACCTTTATGCAGGTAGTGGTGGTTTATCTATCGAGGCAGTATCGCGTGGCATGTCCAGTGCTGTTTTGGTGGAGCGAGACCGTAAGGCTCAGGCCATCGTGGCTGAAAATATTCAGATGACCAAGGAAGTTGGAAAATTTCAATTCCTCAAGATGGATGCAGAAAGGGCATTGGAACAGGTATCTGGGGAATTCGACCTCATTTTCTTAGACCCTCCTTATGCCAAGGAACAAATCGTAGCAGATATTGAAAAAATGGCTGAGAGGGAGCTTTTTTCTGAAGATGTCATGGTCGTGTGTGAGACGGATAAGACCGTTGAACTTCCAGAAGAAATTGCCTGTCTTGGTATCTGGAAGGAAAAGATTTATGGAATTAGTAAGGTGACAGTCTATGTCAGATAAGATTGGCTTATTCACAGGCTCATTTGATCCGATGACAAATGGGCATCTGGATATCATTGAACGGGCTAGCAAACTTTTTGATAAGCTCTATGTAGGTATTTTTTTTAATCCCCACAAACAAGGATTTCTCCCTCTTGAAAATCGTAAACGAGGGCTAGAAAAGGCTTTGAAACATTTGGAAAATGTTGAAGTTGTGTCTTCTCATGATGAATTGGTGGTTAATGTCGCAAAAAGACTGGGGGCTACTTTCTTAGTTCGAGGCTTGAGAAATGCGTCGGATTTGCAATATGAAGCCAGTTTTGATTACTACAACCATCAGCTGTCTCCTGACATAGAGACCATTTATTTACATAGTCGACCTGAACATCTCTATCTCAGTTCATCCGGTGTTAGAGAGCTTTTGAAGTTTGGTCAGGATATTGCTTGCTATGTTCCTGAGAGTATTTTGGAGGAAATAAGAAATGAAAAAAAAGATTAGATGGCCCTTATATGTCATTGCGGCCTTAATTGTGACTTTCTTGGCATTTGTAGTGCCCTTGCCCTATTATATAGAGGTTCCAGGTGGTTCGGAAGATATTCGCCAAGTCCTTAAAGTCAATGACACAGAAGATAAGGAAGCTGGTGCCTATCAATTCGTTACGGTTGGTGTCCAACATGCCACTTTAGCTCATATGATTTATGCATGGTTGACGCCTTTTACAGATATTCGTAGTGCTCAGGAGACTACAGGTGGCTCTTCCGATGTTGAATTTATGCGGATCAATCAATTCTACATGCAAACATCGCAAAACATGGCCAAGTATCAAGGGCTAAAAACAGCTGGTAAAGATATCGAACTCAAATATCTTGGGGTTTATGTTTTGACTGTGACGGATAATTCGACCTTTAAAGGGATTCTTAACATCTCTGATACGGTCACAGCAGTCAATGATCAGACCTTTGATAGTTCCAAAGATTTGATTGATTATGTCAATTCTCAAAAACTAGGGGACTCCGTCAAGGTCACCTATGAAGAGGATGGGCAAACCAAGTCTGCAGAAGGTAAGATTATCACCTTGGAAAATGGCAAAAATGGGATTGGAATCGGTTTGATTGACCGTACGGAAGTGACCAGTGATGTCCCAATTCGCTTTTCAACAGCTGGTATCGGTGGTCCAAGTGCAGGTCTCATGTTTAGTCTGGCCATCTATACCCAAATAGCTGACCCTGACCTTCGTAATGGCCGTATCGTTGCCGGTACAGGAACCATTGACCGCGATGGGAATGTGGGGGACATTGGAGGTATTGATAAGAAAGTTGTTGCTTCGACTAGAGAAGGTGCTGCTATTTTCTTTGCCCCGGATAACCCTGTTAGCGAAGAAGAACAAAAAGCGCATCCAGATGCGAAAAACAACTACCAAACAGCCCTAGAAGCTGCTAAAACAATCAAGACAGATATGAAAATTGTGCCAGTTAAAACCCTACAAGATGCAATTGATTACTTGAAAAACAATCCCTAATTTTTAAGTGAAGTTTCCAAACTAGCGCACAAACAGAGAAGATGGTATAATAGTCAAATGGTTCAATTATTATTCACTCTAAGCAGTCATATGCTCTTTATTTATGTGAGTTTTTACCTTTTAAAGGATCTTGTTAGATGGGAAAAGGTTTTAAAAGTGACAGCTGAGAATACTAGAAAAGTTCGTTTATTGATAGCTCTTTTCAGCATTGTAATGGGCTACATCATGAGTTCTTTCTTTATCAGCCTGTATCAGTTGTGGCAAGAAGCGCTTAGAGGATTATTATAAAATCAAGAGTAAAGGAAATAAGTATGGAAAAAATTGTGGTTCAAGGTGGCGATAATCGTCTGGTAGGAAGTGTTACGATCGAAGGAGCAAAGAATGCAGTCTTGCCTTTGTTGGCAGCGACTATTCTAGCAAGTGAAGGAAAGACCGTCTTGCAGAACGTTCCTATCTTGTCAGATGTTTTCACCATGAATCAGGTGGTTCGTGGTTTGAATGCCAAGGTGGATTTTAATGAAGAAGCTCATCTTGTCGAGGTGGATGCGACTGGTGATATCACTGAGGAAGCCCCTTACAAGTATGTCAGCAAGATGCGCGCATCCATCGTTGTCTTGGGACCAATTCTTGCCCGTGTAGGTCATGCTAAGGTATCCATGCCAGGTGGTTGTACGATTGGTAGCCGTCCTATTGATCTTCATTTGAAAGGTCTAGAAGCTATGGGGGCTAAGATTAGTCAGACAGCTGGTTATATTGAAGCCAAGGCTGATCGCTTACATGGAGCTCATATCTACATGGACTTCCCAAGTGTTGGCGCTACGCAGAACTTGATGATGGCAGCAACTCTAGCTGATGGGGTGACAGTGATTGAAAATGCTGCGCGTGAGCCTGAGATTGTTGACCTAGCCATTCTCCTCAATGAAATGGGAGCTAAGGTTAAGGGTGCTGGTACAGAGACCATTACCATTACCGGTGTTGAGAAACTTCATGGTACGACTCACAATGTAGTCCAAGACCGTATCGAAGCAGGAACCTTTATGGTAGCTGCTGCCATGACTGGTGGTGATGTCTTGATTAAAGATGCTGTCTGGGAGCACAACCGTCCCTTGATTGCCAAGTTGCTTGAAATGGGAGTGGAAGTGACAGAGGAAACTGAAGGGATTCGAGTTCGCTCTCAACTAAAAAATCTAAAAGCTGTTCATGTGAAAACCTTGCCCCACCCAGGTTTTCCAACAGATATGCAGGCCCAATTTACAGCCTTGATGACCGTCGCAAAAGGGGAATCAACTATGGTGGAGACGGTATTTGAAAATCGTTTCCAACATCTAGAAGAAATGCGTCGCATGGGCTTGCACTCTGAGATTATCCGTGATACAGCTCGTATTGTTGGTGGTCAACCTTTGCAGGGGGCAGAAGTTCTTTCAACTGACCTTCGTGCCAGTGCAGCCTTGATTTTGACAGGTTTGGTAGCACAAGGAGAAACTGTAGTTGGTAAATTGGTTCACTTGGATAGAGGTTACTACCGTTTCCATGAGAAGTTGGCACAGCTAGGTGCTAAGATTCAGCGGATTGAGGCAAGTGATGAAGATGAATAAGAAATCAAGCTACGTAATCAAGCGTTTACTTCTAGTCATTTTGGTACTGTTTTTAGGTGCTCTAGCCCTAGGTATCGGCTTAATGGTAGGTTATGGAATCTTGGGCAAGGGTCAAGATCCATGGGCTATCCTGTCTCCAGCAAAATGGCAGGAATTGATTCATAAATTTACAGGAAATTAGGCTGGAGAACCAGTCTTTTTCTAGAGATAAGGAGAAAAATGGATAAAAAAACAAGACAGACACTGATCGGACTGCTAGTGTTATTGCTTTTATCTGCGGGAAGCTATTATATCAAGCAGATGCAGTCGACAGCTAATAATCCTAAAACAAAGGTTAGTCAGAAAAAACAAGCTTCTGAAGCTCCTAGTCAAGCATTGGCAGAAAGTGTCTTAACAGATGCAGTCAAAAGCCAAATAAAAGGGAGTCTTGAGTGGAATGGATCAGGTGCTTTTATCGTCAATGGTAATAAAACAAATCTAGATGCCAAGGTTTCAAGTAAGCCCTACGCTGATAATAAAACAAAGACAGTGGGCAAGGAAACAGTGCCAACCGTAGCAAATGCCCTCTTGTCTAAGGCTACTCGTCAGTACAAGAATCGTGAAGAAACTGGGAATGGTTCGACTTCATGGACTCCTCCAGGCTGGCATCAGGTTAAGAATCTAAAGGGTACTTATACCCATGCGGTCGATAGAGGTCACTTGTTAGGCTATGCCTTAATCGGTGGCTTGGATGGTTTTGATGCCTCGACAAGCAATCCTAAAAACATTGCTGTTCAAACGGCCTGGGCAAATCAGGCGCAAGCCGAGGATTCGACTGGTCAAAACTACTATGAAAGCCTGGTACGTAAGGCCTTGGATAAAAACAAGCGTGTCCGTTACCGTGTAACCCTTTACTACGCTTCGAATGAGGATTTAGTTCCTTCAGCTTCACAGATTGAAGCCAAGTCTTCAGACGGAGAATTGGAATTTAATGTTCTAGTTCCCAATGTTCAAAAGGGACTTCAACTGGATTACCGAACTGGAGAAGTGACTGTTACTCAGTAAAATACAAAATAAACTCCTATGTCACTTGTGGATATAGGAGTTCTTTCTTACTAGTTTAAGCAGGGCTACAATAGATACTGTTACTCAATGAAAATCAAAGTGCAAACTAGGAAGCTAGCCGCAGGTTACTCAAATCACAGCTTTGAGGTTGCAGATGAAGCTGACGTGGTTTAAAGAGATTTTCGAAGAGTATGAGAAAAAATAATATGTACTGGATTATATTTTGTGATATAATAAAGGATAAGATACTATTTTAGGAGAAGAACTATGGAAGACCCAAGTAGTCAGAATTTGTTGCTACAATTTGTTTTATTGTTTATCTTGACGGTGTTAAATGCCTTTTTCTCAGCCACAGAAATGGCCATGGTGTCACTAAATCGTGCGCGGGTTGAACAAAAGGCAGAAGAAGGAGATAGACGCTATATCCGTCTGCTGAAGGTACTAGAAAATCCTAACCACTTTTTATCAACCATTCAAGTAGGGATTACCCTGATTACAATCTTATCAGGGGCGAGTTTGGCAGAAACTCTGGGACGAGAAATTGCATCTTGGCTTGGAAATGGCGAAACAGCTTATGCCGTAGCAAGTTTTCTATCTTTAGCATTTTTGACTTATATTTCCATCGTTTTTGGGGAATTATACCCTAAGAGAATCGCTCTTAATCTAAAGGATGCCTTGGCGATTCGTACAGCGCCAGTTATCATTGGGCTGGGGAAACTAGTTAGTCCCTTTGTTTGGCTCTTATCTGCATCTACCAATCTCTTGAGTCGCTTGACTCCGATGACCTTTGACGATGCTGACGAAAAAATGACCCGTGATGAAATTGAGTACATGTTGACAAATAGTGAAGAAACACTAGATGCTGACGAAATTGAGATGTTACAAGGGATTTTTTCACTAGATGAACTGATGGCCAGAGAAGTCATGGTTCCTCGAACGGATGCCTTTATGGTCGATATTCAGGATGATAGTCAAACCATCATCCAAAGTATTTTAAAACAAAATTATTCTCGTATCCCTGTCTATGATGGAGACAAGGATAACGTGATTGGAATCATTCACACCAAGAGTCTCCTTAATGCGGGCTTTGTGGACGGTTTTGACAATATTGTTTGGAAGAAAATCTTACAAGATCCACTTTTTGTTCCTGAAACTATTTTTGTGGATGACTTATTAAAAGAACTGCGCAATACTCAAAGACAAATGGCAATCTTGCTAGATGAATACGGTGGGATGGCTGGTTTGGTGACCCTGGAAGACCTCTTAGAGGAAATCGTTGGGGAAATCGATGACGAAACAGATAAGGCTGAAATCGAAGTTCATAAAATTGGAGAAGATACTTATATTGTTCAAGGTACCATGAATCTCAATGATTTTAATGACTACTTTGATGTTGAACTGGAAAGTGATGACGTTGATACCATCGCTGGTTATTATTTGACAGGAGTTGGGACCATTCCAACGACTGAGAGACTCAGTTATGAATTAGTCAGCCAAAACAAACAACTTATCCTAACCAATGATAAGGTGAAAAATGGACGTGTTACCAAGGTAAAAGTCCAAATTACCGAAGTTGAAATAGAAGAAGAAACAGAGTAAACTAGAGGCTTTTGTCACCAGGCGTGACAAAGCTTTTTTCAGTTGATTTCAAAAGGAAATTGTGTCCTCGAAAAACTCAGCCCCAAACTTGCCTCAAAAGTTTTTTAAAGTTATACGTATTTATTCAAGGAAAAAGAAAAAAGCCCTTTAAATTGGGCTTTCTGTTTAAATGAAACCTGATAAATCAAGTTAAAGAAGGCGGTAGACGGATTTGAACCGACGATCAAGCTTTTGCAGAGCCGTGCCTTACCACTTGGCTATACCGCCTTAACGTTTATTATTATACCTTGAAAATGATTTTCAGTCAATAGCTTTTTCAGATTTTTTGTATCAATAAGCCTAAATATTCTGAAAATTCGTTTACTTTTCTTGAAATCTATGATATAATTGATGATAACCTATACTTTATTTATAAGAGGAGTAAATAAATGAAAAAAAGTCAAGTGCTTGCTGTAGCGGGAGCTACCTTATTAGCGTCAGGAGTTCTAGCTGCGTGTTCAAACACTAGTTCGAATAATGCTAAACTAGCAAAAGATTACCAATATGTTTATCAAACAGATCCAGAAACCTTGGATTATATCGTCAGCAATATCGATTCAACATCATTCGTCACAACAAATGCTGTAGATGGTTTGTTGGCTAATGATAAATATGGTAACTTGGTTCCTTCTATTGCTGAATCATGGACAGTTTCAAAAGATGGTTTGACTTATACCTATAAAATCCGTAAGGATGCTAAATGGGTTACAGCAGAGGGAGAAGAATACGCTCCTGTAACTGCTAAAGACTTCGTTACTGGTTTGAAACATGCCGTAGATGGAAAATCAAAAGGACTTTCAATCGTTAGCTCTTCTATTAAGGGATTAGAACCCTATATCAAGGGTGAAACAAGCGATTTTTCAACCGTTGGAGTAAAAGCGCTTGATGATCAAACACTAGAATATACCTTGAACCAGCCAGAAACTTTCTGGAATGACAAGACCACTAGTGGTGTTTTGATGCCGGTTAATGAAGAATTCTTAACTTCAAAAGGGGAAGGTTTTGGTGCCCCAACCGATGCTAACTCTATTCTTTATAACGGTCCATTTGTCTTAAAATCTGTAACTCCAAAATCATCTATCGAGATGGCTAAAAATGATGCTTACTGGGACAAAGAAAATGTAAAAATTGAGAACGTTAAGTTCACTTTCTGGGATGGTAAGGACCAAGATGTCATTGCCAAAGGTTTTGCTGATGGTCAATATAGCAAGGCTCGTATCTTCCCTACAAGTTCTACATATGAAAAATATGCAGCTGACTTTAAAGATAACATTTACTTTAATGAACCAGGAGCGGGTGTTGCAACTGTCAGCTTGAACTATGGCCGTACAACCTATAACCACACTGCCAAAACAAGTGATGCCCAAAAGACATCTACTCAGAAAGCATTGCTAAACAAGGAATTCCGTCAAGCCTTGAACTTTGCTGTCGATCGCAATTCTTATTCAGCTCAAACAAATGGTACTGATGGAGCTGCAGTAGCCATCCGTAATACATTTGCACCTTATAATCTTCAAGTTGGTAAGAAAACATTTGGTGAATTGGTACAAGATAGCTTGGCTAAGACAAATTCTTCTACTTGGTCAAACGTGTCTCTAGCAGATTCTCAAAATGGCCTTTACAATGAAGAAAAAGCGAAAGAAGTCTTTGCTAAAGCAAAATCAAGCCTACAAGCTGAAGGTGTTGAATTCCCAATCCACTTGGATGCCTTGGTTATCCAAGAATCAACAGCGGTTGTAAACCGTGTTCAATCATTGAAACAATCAATTGAAAAAGTATTGGGTTCAGATAATGTTGTTGTAGACTTACAACAAATGACTCAAGCAGAAGCTTTACCAATTTCATTTAGCGCTCCAACAGCTAAAGAGCAAGACTGGGATATCCATACCTTGCTAGGATGGAACCCTGACTATCAAGATCCTTCTACTTTCTTGGATCAATTCGTCCTTAAGGGAGGAAGCACTCGTCTTTACCTTGGTATTGACCAAAACACAGATGCATCAGTAGTAAGCAAACTTGGTTTAGCTGACTATGGAAAATTACTTGATGACGCAAACAGCGAAAACCAAGATGTTCAAAAACGTTATGAAAAATACGCGGTGGCACAAGCTTGGTTGACTGATAATGCTTTGACAATTCCAGTAATGGCTTCTCCTAAAGAAACAGCCGTTTCATATGTTTCAAAAGTTCTACCATTTAGCTCTTCATATTCAGTAGCCGGCCTTAAAGGTGAAAATTCAGGATACTTGAAGTACACTGAAGTTGGTGAAAAAGCAATCACCAAAGAAGAGTATGAAAAAGCTCGTGAAAAATGGTTGAAAGAAAAGACTGAGTCAAACGAGAAAGCTCAAAAAGAATTGGCAAGTCATGTGAAGTAAATAATTTTCAATAGAACTTTCTCTCCATGAGGAGAAGGTTCTTTTGGGATTTTTAAAGGAAATGATATGAAAAAATATATTTTTATGCGTGTTTTGCGGTCATTGGTTTCTATCTTCTTAGTAACAACCTTGACTTACACGATCATCTATACAATGGTTCCTCGAAAATTGATTTTCAAACAGGATACCAACTATAATAAGATTGCGACAACTGCTGATAAACGTGATAACTATGAGAATACTGTTTATGAGCGTATGGGCTATATCGAGTACTACGATACCAAAGAGTTGCAAGAAAAAGCTAGCCAGATGGATGCTTCTGTAACAGTTGAAGCCAATGACACCAACAAGGCTATCTATGAAAAATACATCAAACAAATCGGTCATGGTTGGACCCTGGGAGAATTTACTGAAAGTGGCCAATTCTACGCTACTCGTGAAATCCCGATTTTTGAACGTGTTTTCAAATTCTATGCTAACTTGATTGACATTGATCATACTAATAAAATTCAAGACCCTGAAAATCCAGACTTGAAACGTTACCTTCGTTTTGAAAATGATCCAGCTATCGGATGGTCCTTGGTTGGTTCAGGAACTAAACACAAATATCTCTTGTACTTCAACAGTCAGTTCCCATTTGTGCATCAAAACTTTGTGAACATTAATTTAGGTGACTCTTATCCAACCTATGCTAATAGCCCTGTTTTACAGGTTATTACTCAGGGTCAAGGGCAAACAAAAACATCTCAAGTTCAGTTCCCAACAGGTAAGAAAACTTCTTCTGTAAATATTTACTCAAGAACCTACAAGTCTCCTAGTCAGGCTGATTCACGTGAAGTAGCTAACTATGGGAAAGATGACCCATATACTGCTACTGAAAGCAACTACCAATATCCTTCTATGATTGCTAGCTCTGCAATCGTTGGATTGATCGGTTTGGTGATTTCTTATGCGATTGCCGTGCCACTTGGTTCAGCTATGGCTCGCTTCAAGAACACTTGGATTGATAGCTTCTCAACAGGGGCTTTGACCTTCTTGATGGCTCTTCCAACCATTGCTTTGGTTTACATTGTTCGTTTGATTGGATCATCAATTGGTCTTCCAGATTCATTCCCTATCTTGGGTGCTGGAGATTGGCGTTCGTATGTTTTACCAGCAGTTATCCTTGGTTTATTGGGTGCTCCTGGTACCGCTATTTGGATTCGTCGTTACATGATTGACTTGCAATCACAGGATTTTGTTCGTTTTGCTCGTGCAAAAGGTTTGTCTGAAAAAGAAATTTCAAACAAACACATCTTTAAAAATGCCATGGTTCCGCTGGTTTCAGGGATTCCTGGTGCTGTTATCGGGGTTATCGGTGGTGCAACCCTTACTGAAACAGTCTTCGCCTTCCCAGGTATGGGTAAAATGTTGATTGACTCTGTAAAAGCATCTAATAACTCTATGGTCGTAGGTCTTGTCTTCATCTTTACATGTATTTCTATCTTCTCACTTCTTTTGGGAGATATTTGGATGACTATTATTGACCCACGTATTAAATTGACTGAGAAAGGAGGCAAATAATGTCTACAATCGATAAAGAAAAATTTCAGTTTGTAAAACGTGACGATTTTGCCTCTGAAGCCATTGATGCGCCAGCTTATTCATACTGGGGTTCAGTGTTTAGACAATTTATGAAGAAGAAATCAACTGTAGTCATGTTGGGAATCTTGGTAGCTATCATTTTGATGAGTTTCATCTACCCAATGTTTTCTAAGTTTGATTTCAATGATGTCAGCAAAGTGAACGATTTTAGTGCTCGTTATATTAAGCCAAATGCTGAGCATTGGTTCGGTACTGACAGTAACGGTAAATCGCTCTTTGACGGTGTTTGGTTCGGAGCTCGTAACTCTATCCTCATTTCTGTGATTGCGACAGTGATTAACTTGGTTATCGGTGTCTTTGTCGGTGGTATTTGGGGAATTTCGAAATCAGTAGACCGTGTGATGATGGAAGTTTATAACGTCATCTCAAACATCCCATCTCTTTTGATTGTCATTGTCTTGACTTACTCAATCGGAGCTGGATTCTGGAATCTGATTTTTGCAATGAGTGTAACAACATGGATTGGGATTGCCTACTCAATTCGTATCCAAATCATGCGTTACCGTGACTTAGAGTACAACCTTGCTTCACGCACACTCGGAACTCCAACATACAAAATTGTCATTAAAAATATCATGCCACAATTGGTATCTGTTATTGTTACGACTACATCACAAATGCTTCCAGCATTTATCTCCTATGAAGCCTTTCTGTCATTCTTTGGACTTGGATTGCCTATTACAGTACCAAGTTTAGGTCGATTGATTTCAGATTATTCACAGAACGTAACAACAAATGCATACCTCTTCTGGATTCCATTGACAACTTTGGTCTTGGTATCCTTGTCACTTTTCGTAGTTGGTCAAAACCTAGCGGATGCTAGTGATCCACGTACACATAGATAGGAGTAGAAATGACAAAAGAAAAAAATGTAATTTTGACTGCTCGCGATATTGTCGTGGAATTTGACGTTCGTGACAAAGTATTGACAGCCATTCGCGGCGTTTCCCTTGAACTAGTTGAAGGAGAAGTATTAGCCTTGGTAGGTGAGTCAGGATCAGGGAAATCTGTTTTGACAAAGACTTTCACAGGTATGCTTGAAGAAAATGGTCGCATTGCCCAAGGAAGTATTGACTACCGTGGTCAGGATTTGACAGCCTTGTCTTCTCACAAGGATTGGGAACAAATTCGTGGTGCTAAGATTGCTACCATTTTCCAAGATCCGATGACGAGTCTGGACCCAATTAAAACAATTGGTAGTCAAATCACAGAAGTTATTGTGAAACACCAAGGTAAAACAGCCAAAGAAGCAAAAGAATTGGCGATAGATTACATGAATAAGGTTGGAATTCCAGAAGCGGAAAGACGTTTTGATGAATATCCCTTCCAATATTCTGGAGGTATGCGTCAGCGTATCGTTATTGCTATTGCCCTTGCCTGTCGTCCTGATGTTTTGATCTGTGATGAGCCAACAACGGCCTTGGACGTGACTATCCAAGCACAGATCATTGATTTGTTGAAATCTTTGCAAAATGAGTACCATTTCACAACAATCTTTATCACCCACGACCTTGGTGTGGTGGCAAGTATTGCAGATAAGGTAGCGGTTATGTATGCAGGAGAAATCGTTGAGTATGGAACTGTTGAGGAAGTCTTCTATGACCCTCGCCATCCATATACATGGAGTCTCTTGTCTAGCTTGCCTCAGCTTGCTGATGATAAAGGGGATCTTTACTCAATCCCAGGAACACCTCCGTCACTTTATACTGACCTGAAAGGTGATGCCTTTGCCTTGCGTTCTGACTATGCAATGCAGATTGACTTCGAACAAAAAGCTCCTCAATTCTCAGTATCAGAGACACATTGGGCTAAAACTTGGCTACTTCATGAGGATGCTCCAAAAGTAGAAAAACCAGCTGTGATTGCAAATCTCCATGATAAGATTCGTGAAAAAATGGGATTTGCCCATCTGGCTGACTAGGAGGAAGGAAATGTCTGAAAAATTAGTAGAAATCAAAGATTTAGAAATTTCCTTCGGTGAAGGAAGTAAGAAGTTTGTCGCAGTTAAAAATGCTAACTTCTTTATCAACAAGGGAGAAACTTTCTCGCTTGTAGGTGAGTCAGGTAGTGGGAAAACAACTATTGGTCGTGCCATCATCGGTCTTAATGATACAAGTAATGGGGATATCATTTTTGATGGTCAAAAGATTAATGGTAAGAAATCGCGTGAACAAGCTGCAGAATTGATTCGTCGTATCCAGATGATTTTTCAAGATCCTGCCGCAAGTTTGAATGAACGTGCGACTGTTGATTATATTATTTCTGAAGGTCTTTACAATCATCATCTGTTCAAGGATGAAGAAGAACGTAAAGAGAAAGTTAAAAATATTATCCGTGAAGTGGGGCTTCTTGCTGAGCACTTGACTCGTTACCCTCATGAATTCTCAGGTGGTCAACGTCAACGTATCGGTATTGCCCGTGCCTTGGTCATGCAACCAGACTTTGTTATTGCGGATGAGCCCATTTCAGCCTTGGACGTTTCTGTGCGTGCTCAAGTCTTGAACTTGCTCAAAAAATTCCAAAAAGAACTTGGTTTGACCTATCTCTTCATCGCCCATGACTTGTCTGTCGTTCGCTTTATTTCAGATCGTATCGCAGTTATTTACAAGGGTGTTATTGTAGAGGTTGCAGAAACAGAAGAATTGTTTAACAATCCAATTCACCCATATACTCAAGCCTTGCTTTCAGCGGTACCAATCCCAGATCCAATCTTGGAACGTAAGAAGGTCTTGAAAGTTTACGACCCAAGTCAACACGACTATGAGACTGATAAGCCATCTATGGTAGAAATCCGTCCAGGTCACTATGTTTGGGCTAACCAAGCCGAATTGGCGCGTTACCAACAAGGGTTAAACTAATAATGGTTTTATAATTTCCATAAAAATTGATATGGGAATTATAAACCTTTTTTGTTGGACTGATTTGAAAAAACTTTGAAAGAGTTTTCGAGAGAAATAGAATTCTTAGAAAATCATTGAATTATAGTGAGATGAAATAAAATCTTAACAACTTGATTAGGAAAGTCAAATTAATTTCTAGAAAAGTTATAGAAGTCGCGGCGTATTACTCTAGCTTCAATCTACTATAGTCTAATACTCTTCGAAAATATCTTCAAAGCACGTCAGCGTCGCCTTATCGTATATATGTGACTGACTTCGTCAGTCTTATCTATAACCTCAAAACAGTGTTTTGAGCAGCCTGCGGCTAGCTTCCTAGTTTGCTTTTTGATTTTCATTGAGTATAATATCTACAATGTAAAAAACTCTAGCTATCAGTTCATTGATAGTTAGAGTTTTTCTATTCATATGATTTAAGGAGTTTAAATAAGGCTTCTATTTCTGATGACGGTGTAGCTGATTTAAGGTAAGCGTAATAAACTGTAAAAGTTATCTTATCCTTCGGTATAAGAGGGATTTTTATTAAATCATCATCTTCATCAGAAAGTGCGATATCAGCCAGTAAACTAAGGCCAATCCCTTTCTTTAAAAGTTCTTTAAGAATGACAATATCATCCGTCTTAAAGAATATTTCTGCCTTGTTTTGATACTTTTGATTAAGTATTTCAAAAGCTTTCAGGTGAACAAAGTGTTCGTCTAAGAGTATAAAGGATTGATCTACTAATTCTTCAAAAGCGAGGGAAGGAACAGTGGCAAAAGGATGGTTCTTAGATAAAACGACATACAGTTCTTTATGAAATAGCTCGTGTGTCTCTATTGAAGGATAATTGAGAGGTTCAATTAAACCGAGTAGGCTTGCATTAAGGTCTCCCTTAAGGAGAAGGTTTAATAACTCTACGGAGCCACCGCGGATAGGGCGTATCTTTTTTAAAAAATCGAATTTATCTTTTTCGTTTAAGGCAGCAAAGAGATACTGAATGATAATAGGAGGGAATCCTACAGTAGAGTATTGTGCCAAGGAGCGATTAATTTCTTTGCGAGTAGAAATGACCTCAGGTAAAATCAGTTCTGTATGCTTTAGAAGGATTTGCCCTTGAGGAGTTAGCTTGAAGGAACGATGCGAGGGGTCATGGTGAATCAATTTGCAGTTAAAGGATTCCTCTAAGCGCTTGATAGCATAAGAAATAGATGGTTGGCTGACTTTATGTTGTTTTGCTACTTCCGTATAGGATTGAAGCTGGCAGAGGTCATAAAAATATTGTAGATCTTTTAAATTCATATGGGTTCACTTTCATTAGTTGGAGAAGGAAAATAAGTGGAAAACAGCAGATAAATAATTTTTATCCGTATCCTACAATTTGACTATACGAGTATTCACCAGTTAAAATGTAAGTGAGTCAGGGATCTCAAAGATTATCTAAGATACTCTCAAAAATGACCAACATTTTTTCTCGTTTATCAATAGGGAGCTGTTTAATCTTCATGTTGATTCTTTTGAGTGAAAGATTGTCACTCTTATCAGAGGTTGATTCAAGGCTATCAAAATTGAAAAATTCCTCTGGGGTCATTTCTAGGGCGTCAATCACTTTTTCAAGACTGTGAATGGTCAGATTCACATTTTGGTTTTCAAGTTGATTGATATACTTAAGCACGAGTCCTGCTTGTTCCGAAAGTTCTTCCTGGCACATTTTATTCTGTGTTCGAAAATATTTCACTTTTTGGGAAATATATTGTTGTAAATAGTTTTTAGTTGTCATATAAATAGAATACAAGTTTTATATGACAAAAAACACCTTAAAAAATACAAAGTATTACATAACATACCTAGATGATATTTATTTTAATTAGGATTGTCAATTTGTATGATTGGTTTATTTTACTCGAAACTTTTAGTAAAGAGAGATCATCGAGAGTTTGATGAGTTCAGAAATTTATAACATATGCGTATACAATTGTATTATTTAAACAACAACGTTTTACGAACAATTCGTTTCATGTGGTATAATATAAGTAAAAAGGAGCTTGCACTATGACTGCACATGATATTTTAAACAATCCTTTCCTCAATAAAGGTACTGCCTTTACCTTAGAGGAGCGAAAGGAACTAGGCCTTATTGGTTTACTGCCACCGTATGTTCAAACGATTGAAGAACAAGCGGCGCAAACTTATGCACAAATGCAAACAAAAGCCAATGATTTGGAAAAACGTCTTTTTCTAATGGAAATTTTTAATACCAACAGGACTCTTTTCTATTACCTCTTTTCTCAACATTTGAAAGAATTCAATCCAATTGTATATGATCCAACCATTGCAGATACGATTGAAGGCTATAGTGATCTTTTTGTAGATCCCCAATATGCGGGATATCTTGATATTAATCATCCTGAAAATATTGAAGCTACTTTGAAAAACGCTGCCGGGGGTCGCGAGATTCGTCTCATTGTTGTAACAGATGCAGAAGGAATCCTTGGAATTGGCGACTGGGGAACAAATGGTGTCGATATTTCTGTTGGGAAATTGATGGTCTATACGGGTGCTGCTGGAATCGATCCTTCGATGGTCCTTCCTTTAGTCATTGATGCTGGGACTAACCGTGAAGAACTTCGTAACAATCCTAATTACTTAGGAAATCGTCACGAACGGGTCCGCGGAGATCGTTACTACGACTTCATTGACCAATTTGTTCAAACAGCAGAACGTCTCTTTCCTAAACTCTACCTTCACTGGGAAGACTTCGGCCGCTTGAATGCTGCCAATATTCTTGAAAAATACCGGAAACAAATTCCGACCTTTAATGATGATATTCAAGGTACAGGAATCGTTACCTTGGGTGGTATCTTTGGTTCACTGGATATTAGTGGTGAAAAATTAACAGATCAAGTTTATCTCTGCTATGGTGGTGGTACTGCGGGCGCAGGAATTGCCGCTCGTGTTCTTCGTGAAATGGTGAGTGAAGGTCTTTCTGAAGAAGAAGCCTATAAACGTTTCTTTATGGTTGATAAACAAGGTCTTCTCTTTGATGACATGGATGACCTAACTCCTGAACAAAAACCGTTTGCTAAGAAACGTGCTGACTTTAGTAATGCAGACAAGTTGACTGACCTGCTTGAAGTAGTGAAGACTGTGAAGCCAACCATTCTTGTAGGAACTTCAACTCAACCTAATACCTTCACTAAAGAAATAGTAGAGGCTATGTGTGAAAACACAGAGCGTCCGATGATTTTCCCTTTGTCAAATCCAACCAAACTAGCAGAAGCTAGTGCCAAAGATTTGATTGAATGGTCAGATGGCAAAGCTTTTGTCGCAACAGGAATTCCTGCTGATACAGTTTCTTATAAAGGTGTCGACTATGTGATTGGTCAAGCCAATAATGCATTGATTTACCCAGGTCTTGGTCTAGGTATGCTGGCTTCTGAAGCAAGTCTTTTGACTGATGAAATGATTGGAGCAGCAGCTCATTCATTGAGTGGTATTGTCAATCCAGGCCAACCAGGAGCTCCTGTCTTGCCACCATTCAAGTATGTAGCAGATGTTTCTATTAAAGTAGCAGAAGCAGTCGCTAAAAAAGCACAAGAGCAAGGTCTTGCGCGTGCTAAGGAAACAGATATGGCTAAAGCAGTTCGTGATTTGAAGTGGTATCCAGAGTATAAATAATTCATTTCTGTTGCCTATCCTCGGGATACTTGGCTTATTTTGGATATGTTAGCAATCTACAGAGTTGATAACCGAAAAGTAAAGAGATTGTCGTATTGACTATTGGTTTTAAACAGTATAAAATAACTGTCGATTTTTTGTCCGACTGCCAAGAGTCAGTTTAATACTATACTAAAATCAAAACGCATTATATAATAGTGATATGAAATCAACCAAAGAAGAAATACAAGCCATCAAAACACTTTTAAAAAACTCTAGTACAACTGAATACCATAAAAGTCTTCAAATCGTTCTATTTTGTCTAATGGGCAAATCTTTGAAATTATCCTAAAAGAATTGAAAGAATTATGAAAGAATTTTCGAAAAATTTTAAAAAATTCTGAAATATTCTTGACAGGTGATGAAAAAGGTGGTAAGATAGGAAACATCAAAAAAGAAAGCAGAAAAAGAAATGAATAAGAGACAAGCTGTAACGATGAATCAAAACTTTTACTTTAGCTACTTTAGATAGTGTTTGTAGACATGTCACCATGGATGCAAACAGTTCAAGCAATTTGTTTGTATCTATGTGGCTAAGATTTTTGATTGTGGTCCATATAGATGAATATCTAAATGGACTAGCTAAGTTGTAACTTGTTAGATTATTTCAAGCATCCGTTTAGATAGTATCTAGGCGGTTTTTTGTTTTATCTTTTCTGAGAAGGAGTTTCATTATGAAAGTTGTTCGAAAATTACTAGCCCCCCTCTTGGTAGTGGGGATCCTCTTGACCTCTCTGATCAGTTTGCATCAGTTGAAGGCAGATAAGAAAAAAGATGTATTTCGTATCGGTATTTCACAATTTATTACCCACCAGTCTCTAGACGCTACCAGAGAAGGCTTTGTGGATGAGCTGGCCAAGCAAGGCTATGTTGAAGGGAAAAATATCGAGATTGATTTGCAAAATGCACAGGGAGAACAACGAAATCTTAAAACGATTTCCCAGCAACTAGCAGAATCTAGTGATGTCGTTCTAGCTATTGCAACGCCTTCTGCTCAGAGCTTGGCCAATACAACACAAACGACACCTGTTATCTTTTCAGCGGTAACAGATCCTGTCAGTTCCAAGTTGGTTGAGTCAAGAGAGCATCCTGGGGGCAATGTGACTGGGACAAGTGACCAGTCATCAGATGCCATTTCAACCCAAATCAATTTGATAAAGAAAGTGTTGCCAAAAGCTAAAACAATTGGAATTCTTTATACTCAGAGCGAGCCAAACTCAGTTGTCCAAAAGGATGAAGCTAAGCGTCTTCTGGAAGAAAAAGGCTTTACCGTTGTTGAAAAAACAATCTTGGACAGTAACAACGTCAAGGCGGCAGCAGAGAGTTTGATGGCAGAGGTGGATATGGTTTTTGTCCCAACGGATAATATCATTTCGTCAACCATGGAAACAGTTAAGCAGGTTTCTATTAAACACAAGGTTCCAGTATTCGGTGGTTCAACAGAAATGATTGCTGTTGGTGGCTTGTATAACTACGGAACCAATTATGAAGAATTAGGAAGACAGACAGCTCGCATGTTGATTCGTGTCTTAAAAGGTGAGAAGCCAGAAAATATAGCAGTTGAGTTGCCTGAAAAACTGGAATTGCATACCAATCAAGAAATGGCAGATGCATTGGGAATTGATATTAGTAAGTTAGAAGGCAAGGAATAAGGAGGTTTGAGATGAATTTTGTATTATCTAGTTTATCAGAAGGTTTGCTATGGTCGATTATGGCTATTGGGGTCTACTTGACTTTCCGTATTTTGGATATTGCAGATATGACTGCTGAAGGAGCCTTTCCTCTGGGGGCAGCAGTCGTTGTATCTCAGATACAGGCAGGGACAAATCCTTGGATTGCGACCTTACTTGCTTTGCTGGCAGGTATGGTAGCAGGTCTTGTATCAGGAATGCTTCACACCAAGATGAAAATTCCAGCTCTCTTGACAGGGATTGTGACCTTGACAGGGCTTTATTCCATCAATATTAAAATCATGGGAAGTGTGCCCAATCTTTCCTTGGGAGATTCTTCGACTGTCTTTAAACAGTTGGCGAGCTTAGGACTGACAAATGAAGAAGCTGTTTTCTCACTCAGTTTAGCTTGTCTCTTACTTGTTTGTTTGGTCTTGACTCTTTTGATGAAAACAGAGATTGGCTTGGTCTTGCGTTCGACTGGGGACAATATTCCGATGAGTGAGGCCAATGGGGTCAATGTAGACACGATGAAGATTGTTGGTTACATGATTTCAAATGGCTTGATTGCCCTATGTGGTTCCTTGTTTGCCCAAAATGATGGATTTTCAGATGTGACTTCTGGGACAGGAACTATCGTTGTTGGTTTGAGTGCAGTCATTATTGCGGAAGTCTTGATTCACGACTTGACCATTGGAGGCCGCTTGTTATCCATCGGAATTGGTGCTATTGTTTACCGTTTGATTATTTTAAATATCTATGAAATTCCAAATCTAGATCAAAACCTAGTTCGTCTCTTTAATGCAATCTTGCTTGCCTTGGTTTTATTTGCGCCAGAATTGCAAAAGAGATTAAAGATTCGTGGTCTGAAATTGAGAAATGAATAGGAGGAGAAAGTTATGGCAAGTTTGTTAACACTTGAAAATATTCACAAAACATTTGAAGCAGGGACGGTCAATGAGAACCATGTCCTCAAAGGATTAGATTTAGAGGTTGAAGAGGGAGATTTTATCTCTGTAATTGGTGGAAATGGAGCAGGGAAATCCACTTTGATGAATATCTTGGCTGGTAATTTATCTGTGGATGAAGGGGACCTTTTATTGGCAGGCAAATCCATTAAAAATCTGAGTGTAAGAAAGAGAGCCAAGGATATCGCCCGAGTTTTTCAAGATTCTAAGATGGGAACAGCTTCTCGTTTGACGATTGAGGAGAATATGGCTATTGCCTTGAGACGCGGGCAGAAGAGAGGGCTTGGTTGGGGCGTGAAGGAGAAGGATAGAATCCAGTTCCAAGAGGCCTTGAAGGAGTTGAATATTGGCCTTGAAAACCGCTTAAAAGTAGATACTCAATACCTCTCAGGAGGGCAAAGACAGGCCTTGACCCTAGTCATGGCAGCTCTGGTGAAACCCAAACTTTTGCTTTTGGATGAACATACTGCGGCCCTTGACCCTAAAACGAGTCAAATGGTGATGGATTTGACGCAAAAAATTGTGGAACACCATCAGTTGACGACTTTGATGATTACCCACGATATGAACCATGCTATTGAGTACGGCAATCGTCTCATTATGCTCTATCAAGGCAAGATAGTGGTGGATGTAAAAGGAGAAGAGAAAAAGCATCTGACAGTCGAAGATCTCATGCATCTATTCCAGAAAAATAGTGGCCAGAGTCTAGTCAGTGATGAATTGGTTTTGGGGTAAATAAAAAGGCTGAGATCCAGTGTCTCAGTCTTTTATTTCTTGCGATGCTCATGTTGTACATCTGAGTCGGAAGTTCTCCGTGAGCACCTGCTACCGGTGAACCCAATAGTGACTCTCAAGCCTGATGCTGGAAATAATAATCGTCAGATGAAGGGATAGAAAAATCGTGTCTATAGGAACAGAAGTGTGATAGTAAGGTATATATAGTGTATAAGGTGGCTCAGAAATCTAAAGTATTTAAACATTTTCGTAGTAGTGATGAAGATTATGTAACGATAACGTGGGAAAGAAATGTTCATATTAAGCGAAAATCAAAGAATAAACTAGAAAGGATAAGATCTGAATTAGACCTTATCTTTTTTGTGATACAGTGGATTGGAATAAAATATGAGCAAATCGATTAGGAAAAGAATATTAATTTATAGAAATATTTTAGCAGCTGTATCGTACTATTCTAGTTTCAAACCACCATATCTAAAACTATTTCAACAAAAAATTATATTTTTTTATAAAAAAATATAATTTTTTGTTGAAAACGGATTCTTTTTGTTGTATAATGAAATTGTAAATGAGTTATAAAATTTTATAATAAAATAAAAAATATTTTCAAAAAAGGGGGTCTATCTTATGGTAAATAAGATGCCGATAGTTGGAATCTCAGGTAGTGTTATGATAGATCAGGGAGGAATGTTTCCTGGTTATCATAGAAGCTATGTCAATGAAGATTATGTTAATTCTGTAATTCAAAATGGTGGGATACCTGTTATTATACCTGTATCAGATGTCACTGAAGTTTTAGATAGTTATATTGATAAAATTGACGCATTGATCTTATCTGGTGGTCACGATGTTTGTTCTATGAATTATAACGAAGAGCCTTGTCCTAAGATGGGAGATATATTTCCAGAAAGAGATAAGTTTGATTTTGCCTTGTTAGAACGTGCAGAAAAAAAACGCATCCCTATTCTTGGTATCTGTCGTGGAGCACAGGTTATTAATGTTTATCATGGGGGGTCTCTTTATCAAGATGTCTCAATGTGTGATACAGCAGCCGTAAAACATTGGCAAGGGCACTTCCCAGAGCAAGTTACTCATTCAGTAGATGTTGTTGATGATTCATTGTTACATAGGATTGTAAAAGTGAATAGAGTGATGGTTAACTCATTTCATCATCAAATTATGAAAAATGTAGCATCTGATTTTAATGTTGTGGCTAGAGCCTCGGATGGTGTTGTAGAAGCAATTGAACATAAGGATTACCCGATGTTAATTGGGGTACAATGGCATCCTGAAATGATGCACAAGAAATCAATGCAAATGAACTTGTTATTTAGTGCATTGATTAATAATTCACGTAAAGATTGTCAAATGTGTGAAATTTAATAGGAGAAAAATAATGAAAAAAAAGCTAGGATTTTATTCGATTGTCCTTCTGACAATTAACTCTATTATTGGTACGGGAATTTTCCTTTCTCCTGGTGGGGTTGTAGCTAAAGCAGGAGATAAGGCGCTTATCATTTATATTATGGCAGCGATATTTGCATCAGTTTTAGCAGTAACGTTCGCATCAGCGGCTAAGTATGTTTCCAAAGGTGGAGCTTCTTATGCTTATGCTAAAGCTGCATTTGGAGACAACATCGGCTTCTATGTAGGGATTACTCGCTACATTGCAGCAAGTATTGCTTGGGGTGTAATGGGAACTGCGGTAGTTAAAACAGTTCTTAATATGTTTGGATTTGATAATGGTAATTTGACTTACGTTACAATTGGGTTCGTTATACTAATGGGAATCCTTCTTGTAATCAATTTATTGGGAACACGTTTGTTTGAGCTTATCAATAACTTGTCTACTATTGGTAAAGTAGGAGCTCTTGTTACAACTATTCTCGTAGGATTAGCAATTGTGTTATTTACTGGTGTTAATGAATTTGATACAATTAAAAATCTGACTGATAGCACTGGGGCTAAGTTGGGCGAAAATATGGATATTTCAGCTTACGTAATGGCAGTTATTGCAGCATTTTATGCCTTCACTGGTTTTGAAAGTGTGGCCTGTGGTGCTCAAGATATGGAAGAACCAGAGAAAAATCTTCCAAAGGCAATTCCATTGGCAATTGGGATAATAGCTGTTATCTATCTAGGTATTGTTGGGACAGCTATGATGATTAATCCATCTGCTATTGTGACGACAAAAGAAGTAGTAGCACTTGCAGCAGTATTCTCAAATCCAATTATTCGTACAATCATTCTTGTAGGTGCTTTGGTTTCTATGTTTGGTATAAACGTAGCTGCATCATTCCACACTCCACGTATCTTGGAAGCAATGGCAATGCAAAATCAAGTTCCAGAATGGTTTAAAGTTAGAACTAGCAAAGATTTTCCGCTTCGTGCATTTTTAGTGACAATTGGAGCAGCAATCTTACTTCCTATGGCATTCCAATATAATATGACTAGTATTATTGTTCTAAGTTCAATTTCACGTTTTATCCAATTTATCATAGTTCCTCTGGCTGTTATGGTATTCTACTTTGGAAAACAAAAAGAAGAAATTGTTGCAAGTGCTAAGAAGAGCTTTGTATTTGATGTTATCGTTCCATTCTTTGGATGTATCTTAACAGTAATTTTATTATACAAATTTAACTGGGCATCACAATTTACAATCGTAAGTAAATCAGGAGATGTATCATTGAATACATTTGCTATCGTAGCAATGATTATTGGTTACCTTGTTTTACCAGTAGGATTGATGATTTGGAGAAATGTAAAAGAAAAGAGGCATAAAATGAAACGATTAAGTAGTGAAAAAATTCCAGCAGCAGTAGGTAGTTATTCCCCAGCAACACTTGTAGGTAACCTTATTTTTACATCAGGTCAACTACCAATTAACCGTTCAACGGGGAAAATCGATGAAGATACTATTGAATGGCAAGTAAGTCAGTCTCTTAACAATATCAAATCGATTTTAGAAGATAATCATTCCTCTATGGATAAGATTGTCAAAACAACTGTTTATTTGAGTAATATTACTGATTTTAAAGCGTTCAATGAGGTTTATCAAGCTTTCTTTAACGGAGATTATCCAGCACGTACAGCATTCCAAGTTGGAGCTCTTCCAATGGGGGCTTTGGTAGAAATTGAAGCGATTGCGGAGGTAGAAGAATGAGAGAAAATACCAAGCTATTACATGGCTATAAAGTATTAGATACTTATACTGGTGCTGCCTCTATTCCTATCTACCAAACATCAACTTTTCATAACAAACATCTCTATGACGATAGTCAAGAATACTTGTACACTCGTTTTTCAAATCCAACAGTAGACGCACTTGAAGATGGGTTTAGAAGTCTAGAGGATTCAAAATATGCCCTTAGTTTTTCATCAGGTATGGCTGCGATATCCAATGTATTAATGTTACTTAATGCTGGAGAGCATGTTATCTTACCTAAAGAGGTATACGGGGGTACATGTCAGTTTGTAAATAATCTCCTTCCAAAATACAAGATTGAATACACTTTTGTAGATATGGCTGACATAGAGTCAGTAGAAAAAGCCATACGTGAGAATACTCGTATGATATATCTTGAAACTCCATCAAATCCACTTTTAAAAGTTTGCGATATTAAAAAGATTGTGGCATTAGCTAAGGAGCATGATTTGGTTACTGTGGCTGATAATACCTTTATGACATCTTTAGCGCAAGAACCTCTAAAACTCGGAGTTGATATAGTAGTTGAAAGTGTTACTAAATTTATAAATGGACATAGTGATGTCATTGCAGGTCTTGTTGCTACTAATTGTGAAACATACTATCAAGAATTAAAATTGTTCCAAAAGAACTTTGGGGGAATCCTTGGAGTTGAAGATGCTTGGTTAATCATGCGTGGTATGAAAACAATGGGAATACGTATGGACCATGCAGTTAAGAATGCCCAAAAATTGGCTGAATTTTTGCAAAATCATCCAAGGGTGAAACATGTTTACTATCCTGGATTAAAGGATCATCCGAATCATGAAGTACATATGGGTCAATCAAAAAATGGTGGAGCAGTACTATCGTTTGAATTGTCTTCAAAAGAAGAATTGATTGCTTTTACTGAAAAAATTCGTATTCCTATCTTGGCAGTTAGTCTTGGTGGAGTTGAATCTATTCTTTCTCATCCAGCAACAATGTCTCATGCCTGCCTTAGTCCAGAAGAAAGATTGGAGCAAGGTGTAGTGGATGGCTTATTAAGACTCTCTTGTGGTATTGAGAATATCGAGGATTTAATCGAAGATTTCAAACAAGCATTGGAAAGCTAAAGAACTAACACAAAATTTTACAATATCATTTGTATTGAATCTGTAAAATTTTGTGTTTTTCTTTTAATTATGGAGGTATAAAGATGGAAACTATTAATTGGAAAAATGTAGTGGAAGATAGAAAAGAAGATCTTCTAAATGATATTGAACGCTTGCTTCGTATCAATTCGGTAAAAGGTGATCCGGTTGATGGTGCCCCACTTGGAGAAGGACCCAAACAAGCGATTGATGAAATCAAAAAAATGGGTTCTGAAGCCGGTTTTAAGGTAAATGATTACGGACCGCTTGTTACTCGTATTGACTGGGGAGAAACTGGGGAGCCTTTTGGAGTTTTAGGTCATGTAGATGTAGTTCCTGTGGGAACTGGTTGGGATAGTAATCCATTTGAACCTACCTATAAGGACGGTAAATTAATTGCTCGAGGTAGTTTGGATGATAAAGGTCCCCTAGTTTGTGCTTTTTTTGCTATGAAGTTGTTGAAGGAACGTGGTTATCTTCCCAAAAGGAAACTACAACTGATTGTAGGCAGTGATGAGGAAACAAATTGGGAATGTTTGAATTATTATAAAACTATTGAAAAACTTCCAAGGGAAGGTTTCGTTCCAGATGCTTATTTTCCAGTGGTTAATGGAGAAAAAGGTATAATTCACTTTACGATAGAAGAGGGGAAAGATGACTCTCAAACTGGGACTTATTGTTTAGTAGAATTTAAGAGTGGAACTAAAGAAAATATGGTTCCGGGTCTAGCGGAAGCCCGTCTAAAAGGGGGAGCTAAATCAGATATTACCGACAGCTTCCAAAAATTTTTAGTAGAGCACCCAAATGTATCTGGGCAAGTAGATCAGAATGATGAAGAACTAAAGATTACTCTATATGGTAAATCTGCCCATGGTTCAACCCCAAGTAAAGGTGTAAATGCTGCGACTTATTTAGCTAAGTTTTTAAGTCAGCATCCTGTTAAAAATGGGAAGTCTTTTTTAAGTCATATGGGAGAATCTTTTCATGAAACAACTGATGGTAAAAATTTAGGTATTAACCATCAATCAGAAATAGGTGAATTGACTTTTAATGTGGGAATTGCAAATTATGATTGTAGTTCAGGAGGGAGAATAGTAACTGACATCCGTTTTCCATTCAGTCAGTCATCTAGTGAAATTAAATCGCATTTAGAAGAGTATTTTGAAGATGAAGATTTGCATATTGTCGTTAAGAAAGATCCACATTTTGTATCGCCAGATACTAAGTTAGTGAAAACTCTTTTAAAAATTTATGAAAATCAAACTGGTGATAAAGGATATACAAAGGTTATAGGTGGATCAACGTATGCAAGTTTGTTGTCAGAAGGAGTTGCATTCGGAGCATTATTTCCTAGTACAGAAGATACCATGCATCAAGCCAATGAGTTTATTCCGGTCAATGACTTAGTATTAATTACAGCTATCTATGCTCAAGCATTATTCGAACTAATTTGTAAAGCTGAATAAGCGTTTCAAATATTTGTAAAATTAATTCTAATATGATAGACTTTACGAAAAATGCATTAGATAGAGATAGGAAGTAAAATGAATAAGGATCTAAAAATATATATCCCTTTAATCAATTTTTTGGCAACTGTTCTAGGAAATGATACAGAAGTCGTTCTACAAGATTTTACGAATGGTTTTGATCATTCCTTAGTCTATATTAAAAATAATTTATCAAATAGGAAAATAGGGTCACCTGCGACTGATTTTGTTTTAGATATTGTCAGAAATAAAATTTACATTGAGTGTGATTATTTAGTAAATTATCGGAGCAGAACTTATTCAGGTAAAAATCTATATTCTTCAAGCTATTTTATTAAAGATGAACTCAATGAATTAGTTGGGATGATTTGTATAAATAGTGATAAATCTAAAATGATATCTCTAAAAAAATTTTTTGAATCAGGAATATCTATCATTGATGAAAATCTACTCGGTGATAAAGATAAAACATCTACAGATGAAACTATAGTAGAAAACTTTAATCAGTCAGTTGATTCGTTAATAGATGATTTGATTTTGAAAGAAACAAATGGGAAAGACTTATCACAATATAAATTAAGTAAATCGGAAAAAATTTCAATAGTTCAAGTACTAGATGCAAAAGGTTGTTTTGAATTTAAAGATTCTATTTCAAAAGTTGCTTCTATATTTCAAATGTCAGAAGTTAGTATATATAAATACCTTCAAGAAGTCAGAAAGGGTTAATAAAATAATTGAGGAGTAAAAATGGACTTTGACTTATTCCTTTTAGTATGTAATTATGTTGGAACGATTGCATTTGCAGCATCTGGTGCTATAAAAGGTTTTGATAAACATCTGGATATTTTTGGTATTAGTTTGTTGGCTATTGTCACAGCTGTTGGGGGTGGTATTTTACGTGATTCGATAATAAGTAGATTTCCTTCGGCACTTCTTGATCCCAGTTCGATTTATCTTGCGATATTTGTTGCGGTTATGATGTATATTTTTGTTGTTTTAAATCGTTCAAATTATGCCTATAATTCAGAAACTTATAGATGGTTACGCGAAGCCTACTTAGTCTTCGATGCGATTGGTTTAATTATATTTTCTTTAATTGGACCTACAGTTTTAATCGAAACTAAACTCAATTTAATGTCAGCTGGATTATTGGCATGTTTAACTGGGGCTGGCGGGGGTATAATAAGAGACTTATTAATCAATGAGGTTCCTAGTGTCTTGAAAGAGGATATCTATGCATTATTATCTTTTGGTGTAGGGATTTCGTACTATAGTTTGACCCATTTTATAGGTTTTTCTAGAATTTCGACGTTTATAATAATCTTCATTTTAGGTTCTATTGTTAGGATGATTATTATTCGATTTAGATTATCTTTACCAAATATGGAGAATAGAGGATAAAGTTAAGTACCAAGTGCTCTTTAGTGTAGTGTTTATTATGTTTGTTCTTCTTTAGTATTAATTGTTGTCTTATTAGACTTGTTCGATAACTATTTGAAGCAAGATTAGCTGGTTAGAAATTGAATTTTTAATGTTCCAACTAGCCATCAGTTTTTGCATGTTTAAATTAGTTTAAATAATCCATAATAACACCTATAGATTGTAGTTGAAAAGATTCAACAAGATACCGAACAAGTCTATTCTAGTTGACTTAATTTGATGACTTAATTTTAAATACTTATAATTATCAGTGTTATTTATTATTTATGTAATTGCAATGGATAATAAGTTTTCTTATTCTAAACGAAAGTTTAATGAGTTAGATGCCGGCCAAGGAAATAATTTTCTTCTCTTTTGTTTTATTGTTCCTATATTAATTTTATAGAATGCATTTATTTGATTTTAAATAACAAGACAAGAGAAGTATCTGAAAAAATTCTACTCAAACCCTATCAAACACTGGCTATCTATGTAAATTAAACGCAGAAAGGAGCCCTCTTTCATAGAAATCTGGGGCTCCTTTTTTGTTGTCTATTACCCTTCTTGAAAGCGTAAAACAAACTAGTCAGGGGGGTTAGTTTGTGGTATAATGAAAGAGACTCAAAAAGAAACAGGAGAAATATGATGGATTTACTATTAGCAATTGTATTGATTGTGCTAGCTTTTCTAGGAGGAGCTCTTGGAGGAATGTATTTGGTTCGTAAGCAAATCGAAAAAGAATTTGCTGACAACCCACGTTTGAATGCTGAAGCAGTTCGTACTCTTTTGAGTGCAAATGGTCAAAAACCAAGCGAAGCCAAGGTGCAACAAGTTTATCACCAAATCATCCGCCAACAAAAAGCAGCCCTTGCTAACAATAAAAAGAAAAAATAAATAAGGAAAAGTCTGGGATGAAAGTTCCAGACTTCTCACTATGTTGGCTATGGTTTAGGGATGAGACTTTTTCCTTGCATTCTATTGATATTTGATTATGATTAAGAGAGATAGTTGTTGATTAGGATGTCATTCAGTTCATAAGGATAAATAATCATAATGAACTATCAATCAGAAAAAAGACTAGAAAGAAGACTGTATGGATAATCGACCAATTGGTTTTTTGGATTCGGGTGTCGGGGGCTTGACCGTTGTGCGCGAGCTCATGCGCCAGCTTCCCCATGAAGAAATCGTCTATATTGGAGATTCGGCACGGGCGCCTTACGGGCCCCGTCCTGCTGAGCAAATTCGTGAATATACTTGGCAGTTGGTCAACTTTCTTTTGACCAAGGATGTCAAAATGATTGTCATTGCTTGTAATACTGCGACTGCAGTCGTCTGGGAAGAAATTAAGGCTCAACTAGACATTCCTGTTCTAGGTGTGATTTTGCCAGGAGCTTCAGCAGCCATCAAGTCCAGCCAAGGTGGGAAAATCGGAGTGATTGGAACACCCATGACGGTACAATCAGACATCTACCGTCAGAAAATCCATGATTTGGATCCGGACTTACAGGTGGAGAGTTTGGCCTGTCCCAAGTTTGCTCCCTTGGTGGAGTCTGGTGCTCTGTCAACCAGCGTCACCAAGAAAGTAGTCTATGAAACCCTGCGTCCCTTGGTTGGAAAGGTGGATAGTCTGATTTTGGGTTGTACCCATTATCCACTCCTCAGACCCATTATTCAAAATGTCATGGGACCCAAGGTTCAGCTCATTGATAGTGGGGCAGAGTGCGTACGGGACATCTCAGTCTTACTCAATTATTTTGAAATCAATCGTGGTCGCGATGCTGGACCACTTCATCACCGTTTTTACACAACAGCCAGCAGCCAAAGTTTTGCACAAATTGGTGAAGAATGGCTGGAAAAAGAGATTCATGTGGAGCATGTAGAATTATGACAAATAAAATTTATGAATACAAGGATGAACAGGACTGGTATGTCGGGTCCTATGGTATTTTTGGTGGCGTCCGGACGTTGATGGATGATGACTTGGATTTTCCTCTATTAGAGTTTGCCCAAAGATTTCGAGATGAGGATCGAGGTTTTCCTATTTCTGTGATTGTTTTACGCTATGGTTCTCTCTACCGTTTATGGTCTTTTGTGGTAGATATCCTCAACCAAGAAATGGGACGAAATTTGGAAATTATACAACGTCAGGGGGCTTTTCTCTTAGTTGAAAATGGGCAACTCCTGCATGTAGAATTGCCTAAAGAAGGTGTTGATGTTCAAGACTTCTTTGAAACTAATAAGGTCAGAGAAACCTTGTTGATTGCGACTCGTAACGAAGGCAAGACCAAGGAATTCCGAGCTATCTTTGATAAGTTAGGCTACGATGTGGAAAATCTCAATGACTATCCTGACCTGCCTGAAGTAGCAGAAACAGGCATGACCTTTGAAGAAAATGCCCGTCTCAAGGCAGAAACCATTTCTCAATTAACGGGCAAGATGGTTCTTGCAGACGATTCTGGACTTAAAGTTGATGTTTTGGGAGGTTTGCCTGGTGTCTGGTCGGCTCGTTTTGCAGGCGTCGGAGCAACTGACCGTGAAAACAATGCCAAACTCTTGCACGAATTGGCCATGGTCTTTGAACTCAAGGATCGTTCGGCTCAGTTCCACACAACCCTAGTCGTAGCCAGTCCAAACAAGGAAAGTTTGGTTGTTGAAGCTGACTGGCCAGGCTACATTAACTTTGAACCTAAGGGTGAAAATGGCTTTGGCTATGACCCTCTCTTCCTTGTAGGGGAGACAGGTAAGTCCTCAGCTGAATTAACCCTTGAAGAAAAAAATAGTCAATCTCACCGTGCCTTAGCCGTTAAGAAACTTTTGGAGGTATTTCCATCATGGCAAAGCAAACCATCATTGTAATGAGCGATTCTCATGGCGATAGCTTGATTGTGGAAGAAATCCGTGATCGCTATGTAGGCAAAGTTGATGCCGTTTTTCATAACGGCGATTCTGAACTGCGTCCTGATTCCCCACTTTGGGAGGGAATCCGTGTAGTTAAAGGGAACATGGACTTCTACGCTGGCTATCCAGAACGTTTGGTGACTGAGCTTGGTTCGACCAAGATTATCCAAACTCATGGACACTTGTTTGACATTAATTTCAACTTTCAAAAGTTGGACTACTGGGCTCAGGAGGAAGAGGCTGATATCTGTCTCTATGGTCACTTGCATGTGCCAAGTGCTTGGATGGAAGGCAAAACCCTCTTTCTAAATCCAGGCTCTATCAGTCAACCACGTGGTACTATCAGAGAATGTCTCTATGCTCGTGTGGAGATTGATGACAGTTATTTCAAAGTGGACTTTTTGACACGAGACCATGAGGTGTATCCGGGCTTGTCCAAGGAGTTTAGCCGATGATTGCCAAGGAGTTTGAGACTTTCTTGTTGGGGCAGGAGGAAACATTTTTGACTCCTGCTAAAAATCTGGCTGTGTTGATTGATACCCACAATGCGGATCACGCTACCCTCTTGCTCAGTCAGATGACCTATACCCGTGTTCCTGTTGTGACAGATGAAAAACAGTTTGTTGGGACGATTGGGCTCAGAGATATTATGGCTTATCAGATGGAGCATGACTTGAGTCAAGAAATCATGGCAGATACGGATATCGTTCATATGACGAGAACGGACGTAGCGGTCGTCTCGCCTGATTTTACCATTACGGAGGTCTTGCACAAGTTGGTAGATGAGTCCTTCTTGCCAGTTGTGGATGCGTCAGGGATTTTCCAAGGAATTATCACTCGCAAATCTATCCTCAAGGCAGTCAATGCCCTCTTGCATGACTTTAGTAAGGAATATGAGATTCGATGCAAATGAGAGACAGGATTTCAACCTTTTTAGAGGAAAAGCAGGGTTTGTCTGCCAATTCCAAGCAGTCCTATAAGTATGATTTGGAGCAATTTTTAGACATTGTGGGCGAGCGGATTTCGGAGACTAGTCTCAAGATTTACCAAGCCCAGCTAGCCAATCTAAAAATCAGCGCCCAGAAGCGAAAGATTTCGGCCTGTAACCAATTTCTCTACTTTCTCTATCAAAAAGGAGAGGTGGACAGCTTTTATCGCTTGGAATTAGCCAAACAAGCTGAAAAGAAGACCGAAAAACCAGAACTGTTAGACTTAGCCTCTTTTTGGCAGGAAAGTAATTATCCAGAAGGACGCTTGCTAGCGCTCTTAATCCTAGAAATAGGACTTTTGCCGAGTGAGATTTTAGCCCTCAAGGTTGCAGATATCAATTTGGACTTTCAAGTGTTGCGAATCAAGAAGGCTTCTCAACAGAGGATTGTCACCATTCCCACAACCTTGCTTTCAGAATTGGAACCATTAATGGGCCAGACCTATCTTTTTGAAAGGGCAGGAAAAGCCTATTCTCGTCAGTGGGCCTTCCGTCAGCTAGAGTCCTTTGTCAAGGAGAAAGGTTTCCCATATCTGTCAGCCCAAGCCTTGCGGGAACAGTTCATTCTACGACAAATTGAAAACAAGGTTGATTTGTACGAAATTGCAAAAAAATTAGGATTAAAAACAGTCCTGACCTTAGAAAAATATAGATAATGGATATTAAATTAAAAGATTTTGAAGGGCCTCTGGACTTACTTTTGCACCTAGTTTCTAAGTACCAGATGGATATTTACGATGTACCCATTACAGAAGTCATCGAACAGTATCTAGCCTATGTCTCAACCCTGCAGGCCATGCGTCTGGAAGTGACGGGTGAGTACATGGTCATGGCCAGTCAGCTCATGTTGATCAAGAGCCGCAAGCTTCTTCCAAAGGTAGCGGAAGTGACAGACTTGGAGGATGACCTAGAGCAGGATCTTCTTTCCCAAATTGAAGAATACCGCAAATTCAAGCTCTTGGGTGAGCACTTGGAAGCCAAGCACCAAGAACGGGCCCAGTACTATTCCAAAGCGCCGACAGAGTTGATTTACGAAGATGCGGAGCTTGTGCATGACAAGACGACCATTGACCTTTTTTTGGCTTTTTCAAATATCCTAGCCAAGAAAAAAGAGGAGTTCTCTCAGAATCACACGACCATCTTGCGGGATGAGTATAAGATTGAGGACATGATGGTTATCGTAAAAGAGTCCTTAACTGGACGAGATCAATTGCGCTTGCAGGATTTGTTTAAGGAAGCCCAGAATCTCCAAGAGGTCATCACCCTCTTTTTGGCAACCCTAGAGTTAATCAAAACCCAGGAGCTGATCCTCGTGCAAGAGGAGAGTTTCGGAGATATCTATCTCATGGAAAAGAAGGAAGAAAGTCAAGTGGCCCAAAGTTAGACTTGATAGAGAGGAAAGATGAGTACTTTAGCAGAAATAGAAGCGCTCTTGTTTGTAGCAGGCGAAGATGGGATTCGAGTCCGTCAGTTGGCTGAACTCCTATCGCTTCCCCCGACAGGCATCCAACAGAGTTTAGAAAAATTAGCCCATAAGTATGAAAAGGACCCAGATTCCAGTTTGGCTCTGATTGAGACAGGGGGCGCTTATAGATTGGTGACCAAGCCTCAATTTGCAGAGATTTTGAAGGAATACTCTAAGGCACCTATCAACCAGAGTTTATCTAGGGCTGCCCTTGAGACCTTGTCCATCATTGCTTACAAGCAACCCATCACACGGATAGAAATTGATGCCATTCGTGGGGTCAACTCGAGTGGGGCCTTAGCAAAGTTGCAGGCCTTTGACTTGATACGAGAAGACGGGAAAAAAGAAGTGTTGGGGCGCCCCAACCTCTATGTGACAACAGATTATTTCCTAGATTATATGGGAATTAACCATCTGGAAGAATTACCAGTGATTGATGAGCTTGAGATTCAAGCCCAAGAAAGCCAATTATTTGGTGAAAGGATAGAAGAAGATGAGAATCAATAAGTATATTGCCCACGCAGGTGTGGCCAGTAGGAGAAAAGCAGAAGAGTTGATCAAGCAAGGCTTGGTGACGGTTAACGGCCAGGTGGTACGTGAACTATCAACGACCATCAAGTCAGGCGACAAGGTAGAAGTTGAAGGTCAACCTATCTACAACGAAGAAAAGGTCTACTATCTGCTTAACAAACCACGCGGTGTCATTTCCAGCGTGACAGATGACAAGGGCCGCAAGACTGTTGTGGACCTCTTGCCCAACGTGAAAGAGCGCATCTACCCTGTAGGTCGTTTGGACTGGGATACATCAGGAGCCTTGATTTTGACCAATGATGGGGATTTTACGGATGAGATGATTCACCCTCGTAATGAGATTGACAAGGTTTATGTCGCGCGTGTTAAAGGTGTGGCCAATAAGGATAATCTCCGCCCCTTGACCCGTGGACTGGAGATTGATGGTAAGAAAACCAAGCCGGCTGTCTATGAGATTCTCAAAGTGGATCCAGTCAAAAACCGCTCTGTGGTGCAGTTGACCATCCATGAAGGGCGTAACCACCAGGTTAAAAAGATGTTTGAAGCTGTCGGTCTTCAAGTAGATAAGTTGTCTCGTACACGTTTTGGACACCTAGACTTGACAGGACTCCGTCCAGGTGAATCCCGTCGTCTTAATAAAAAAGAAATCAGCCAACTACACACCATGGCTGTAACCAAGAAATAATGAAACGAATTTTAATAGCGCCTGTGCGCTTTTACCAACGGTTTATCTCGCCAGCCTTTCCACCCTCTTGTCGCTTTGAGCCGACTTGTTCCAACTACATGATTCAGGCTATTGAAAAACATGGCTTCAAGGGTGTTTTGATGGGCTTGGCTCGGATTTTACGTTGCCATCCCTGGTCGAAAACAGGTAAGGACCACGTCCCAGACCATTTTTCCCTTAAACGGAATCAAGAAGAAAAATGAGGCTAGGTAAAAATATTTTAGTGAAATGATAAAAACGCATCCTATCAGGTTTGAGTGAGCTTGATAGGATGCGTTTTATCATGTCAAAATTTTACGGCTCTTTGTCAACTGTAGTGGGTTGAAGAAAAGCTAAGCTCGAGAAAGGACAAATTTCGTCCTTTCTTTTTTGATGTTGAGAGCGATAAAAATCCGTTTTTTGAAGTTTTCAAAGTTCCGAAAACCAAAGGCATTGCGTTTGATAAGTTTGATGAGATTATTCGTCGCTTCCAATTTTGCGTTGGAATAGGGTAACTGAAGGGCATTGACGATTTTCTCTTTGTCCTTTAGAAAGGTCTTAAAGACAGTCTGAAAAAGAGGATGAACCAGCTTAAGATTGTCCTCAATGAGTCCGAAAAATTTATCTGCCTCCTTGTTCTGAAAGTGAAAGAGTAAGAGCTGATAGACATTGTAGTGGTGTTTCAAGTCTTCTGAATAGCTCAAAAGCTTGTCTAAAATCTCTTTATTGGTTAAGTGCATGCGAAAAGTAGGGCGATAAAATCGCTTATCACTCAGTTTACGGCTATCTTGTTGGATGAGTTTCCAGTAGCGCTTGGTAGCCTTGTATTCATGAGATTTTCGATGAAACTGATTCATGATTTGGACACGCATACGACTCATAGCACGGCTCATGTGTTGGACAATATGGAAACGATCCAACACGATTTTAGCGTTTGGAAAAAGCTGTTTAGCCAAGTCATAGTAAGGGCTAAACATATCCATAGTAATGATTTTCACCTGACAGCGCACGGCTCTATCGTAGCGAAGAAAGTGATTCCGGATGATAGCTTGTGTTCTTCCTTCAAGAACAGTGATGATATTAAGATTATCAAAATTTTGAGCAATAAAACTCATCTTTCCCTTAGAGAAAGCATACTCGTCCCAAGACATAATCTCAGGGAGGTACGAAAAATCAGGCTTAAAACGGAAGTCATT